>WJJR01000138.1 GCA_014729565.1 Candidatus Zixiibacteriota bacterium
AAGAGCCGCACCTACGCGACGATGATGTGGGCTTTTCAACAGATTCCAAGCGGTGGAGCACCCCGTTCATCCGTTGGACCCTGCGAATCACGGTTCTGCTATCTGGGTGAGCAATGACTGTACTCATCGCTGATCGCAGAGCAAATCTGAGCAGCACCCCAACTGGCAATTTCGTTCACACATTCCTTTGACATCGAAAGCCCCGGACCTAGATTTCCGCGGTGATGGACGATGCCTTCCAACCGCGCGGCGAGGACCGCCCCGAGGACAGTCGTGCCAATGCCGGCGTTCACCGCCTGATCGAACTGAGTTCACCGGAGGTCGAGGGTCTGGCGGCATCGGGGGCCGTTGTTGTCCTGCCGATCAGTCCACTCGAAGAGCACGGTCCGCATTTGCCGCTGGGCACCGATGCCCTGCTGGCTGAGCACTTCGCCGGCCTGTGTGCAGAGATTCTTCGTGAGCAGAAGCCGGAGACCCCCGTGGTCGTTGCGCCGCTGATTCCGCTGGGGGCGCATGTCTTCCGCTTCATGGGGTCGATCAATATCCGGCAGCGGGTGATCCGGAATCTGCTGGTGGACTGCGGCGGTTCGCTGTCAAAGGCAGGCTTCGATCAACTGATTATCGTCTCGTCGCATGGCGGACCGCGGCACATGGTCGCGCTCGATGAAGCGGCGACCGCTCTCAGCCGGCGTCATCGGATCAAAACCATCAGCCTGACCTCGCAGATCATCTTCCGATTTCTCTCCGGCAAATTGGTCGACCGAATCAGCGATGCATGCGAGCGGCCTCTCACCGACGAGGAACGCACCGCGCTGACGATGGATTACCATGGCGGCTGGTGGGAGACCGCGATGATGTTGATGCTGCGGCCGGACTTGGTGGCGGATGATTACACCGAGCTGCGCGATGCACTCGTGCCACGCCACAAGCTACGGCACAACACCCCGCTGAATCCGCCGGCCGGACAGGGGTATCTTGGTGCGCCGGGACGGGCCGATGCGTCATTCGCGAAGGCAAGTCTGGTTGTACTGCGTCAGGAAGCGGAGCAGATCATCGGCGATTTTCTAAGTGGTCAACAGAAGATGAAACGGTTCCGCTCACCGCTGTACCGGATGCCGCTGTTTCGAACAAACTTCTGGATATGGGTCATTGTGGCGGTCGTGGCTGTCCTGATCGCCATACGCGTCTTGTCCCAACAGCTTATGCAATAACCTACCCGCCGTGAGACCGCGGCGGGGCCTTGTGGCGTCGATGTTGCGGTTCGGGCTCGGGCTGTACTTCCTTGATCCAACGGAAGATATGGCGCGATAGTTCGAGCGTCTCCTGAAGCGAGCCTTCAAGCCGCGCCAAGGTCTTCTCATCCGGGATTCCGGTGCTCTGCCAACCATGCCAGAGACTGGGCGACGATTTCTCGATGTTCGCCTGGCCCTTCTCCATCGCCTCGAGCGCATCGTTGACTTCTTGAGAGACCCTGGTGATCCGCGCGACGAGGTCGAGGATGTCGTCGTTCAGGCGGGCGGAACTGGTCCCCTCCTGCTTGAGCTTGGCGGCGATCACGGCCAGATTGACCGCCAGAAATCGAGCCCGTTCACCTACGGCATGGACCGATTCAACCAGTTCGCCAACGGCGTGTCCATATTCAGTCTCAGGTGATTCGTCGTGGTCGCTCATATCCGGATGTCCTTTCAGGATCAATCGCGCGTTCGGTCTCGTTCCGCCGCAGGGCTGATTGTACGGTGCCCGTGCATGGCATCAGCGGTCGCTTGTTCATCGATTTGTTCTTCAACCGCGGCCATGTGTCGCGGGTGCAACAGGTCGGCACAGTATCCCGAGATGAGTGCGGCCGCTTTCCATTCGAGCATGCGGAAGCTCTCATGGATTTCGACCGGATCGTTGTTGTACATCGGGTCCATGCGCTCGTCATCGGTCACCTGCCAGGTCGCCTCTCCCTTATCGCGCAGCTTGAGGCGTTTCGATCCCAGCAGAATCCCGAGATGGGCATCGTAAAGACGCACGTCGTAGAAGACATGCATGTCGAGGCGCCTGTGATTGAAGAGATAGGGGACGCCGAGCAGTTTCTTCGATTTGGTGTCCCGTGCAACCGTCTTCACCCACAGCACCCAGCGTGATCCGCTCGCAACGGCCACTTGGTGCACCGCGGCCGGATCGTACACGCTGCGACGCTGCAATCCGAGCACGCGCAAAACCGAGTGGGCGATGCCGGGATCGAGCACAACACGGTCACCGGTGGCACCGATGCGGTCGATCAGAAATCGTTCGAGATCGACCGAGGGCTGCATCCCCTCACCATCGGACATCCACACAACCAGGCGATTGCCATCGGGATACTGCTGCGGGCCGGGCGGGAACTCGTCACCGGCCTGAGCGACGGTCAGGGACAGACACATCACGACCAGTGATGCGAGCGCGATCCATGCGCGTCTACAGTTGGGCGCCACTATTCCTCCGATTCCGCTTCGATTTGCTTCTGAAACACGAACCGCGACACGATGCGCTTCAGGTTCTCGGCGAAACCCATCGGATTGCCGGGGAGACGTGCCAGGTTGTCGGCGAGTGTTTCGTCGTCGATCTGATCGGCGGTGACATACTCCAATCCGATCAACCGTTCGCCGTCCTCGCACTCCTCGACGCGTTTCACACGGGCCAGGACGTTTGACAACTGGTCAAACCCCTTGATGTCGAAGGTGAGCAGCAAAAGATCGTCGTTGCCGACTTTGTCATTGCTGCTGATCAGTGCACCGCCACCCGAGATGTTGAGCAGCACACCGCCCTTCTTTTCCGGGTGTGTGCGGACGCGCTTGTCCTTGTCGATTTGCACGACGGAAAAGCCGACCGGCGAAAAGATCTCCAGACGCACGTACCGGCGTTTCTGCGTCTTGCCCGTGTTGTTTGCTTGCGTGGTCATGTGGTCCTCCGTGAGTATCGATCCGTGAATCTCTATCATCCGTGAATGCGCTTATACTGGCTCCTGACTGTCGACACGCAACCGGTGCAGTTGTTCGATGGCCAGATCGACGATGTGTCGTGCCATCGCCGACTTGGTCGGGTCTTTTTGGTTCTGGTGAATCCACTCGCGGCCGGAGCGCACGGCGCTGTTCAGGTACTGTTGGGCGTCTCCCAGACGGCCGCAGCGGCGCGATAGCTCGCCGACCATGTAGGTCAGTTGAATCTGGGCGTTCCCCTTCGGAACGCTGTGACCTTCCTCGTAGGCCAACCGATAGCTCTCCAATGACAGGTACACCGCTTCCAGTTCATCGGTGGGCACACCGTCCCACAAGCTGTGCAGGCTCTTGAGGAACGAGGTGTACGACGGGGAGTCGCCATACCGTTCTCCGCCGTTGTCGTTCTCACCGACAACCGTTCCCGCTTCCAATTCGTTGAGTTGTTCGGCAAAGTGGTCGGATTGTGAACGGAGTGTCTGAACTGCATCCTGCAGCTCTCGGACCGACTCGGCAGACATCGCCTGCTGCGCATCGGCGGTCTGGGGCGATGAAGCGGCCGATTCCGGATGCGTTTCGAGTAGTTCGTGGATCTCGCCGACGTTCTCACCGATCTGTGTGATCGCTCGCGACAAGCCGCGCACCTTTTGCAGCAGTTGACGGCGCAGGATCACATGGGGTGACGGGCGGCTCGTCTTGCCATCCCCCATCTCATGAAACAGCCAGGCGGTGCGCAGGTACCAGCGGGCGATATCGAAATGAGACGGGTGATCCAGCAATTGTTCATCGTGAATGCCGATCAGCAGCTTATTGAGTGCTGTCTGTAACGGATACGCTTCGGGCCAGAGCGCGGAGCCGAGTTGGCGAATGACGGACTCGTCATCGGTCAGAGCATTCAGATGCCGCTGGCGAATCACCGATTGGCGATGCGTACGGAACGTCGCGTCATCTTTCCATTCGCGGAATCGACGCGTGAATTCACGTGTGTAGAAACACGAGGAGCACGTCGCCATAAAGTACAGCAACGGATTCGTGTCCTGGTAGCGGGGATTGCGCCACTGGCGATTCAACGGCCGAAAGTCGGTGTCGCGCCCCTCCTCGGTGTACGCACCCAGCTTGATCATTTCGAATTCATTGACCGTCTTGCAGACCGGGCATTCGACACGGGTGTAATAAAATGGTGTTTCGTCGGCTTTCATGACGGCGTCCTTTCCGTCTCACGCTGCTCGAGATAGTCGAGCAAGCGCTGTCGTAACGGGTCCGAGGTCGTGGATTCAGGTCGGTCGACTGTCTCTGCGCGTTCCGGTCCACGGCGCAGATCGATGTAGCGGAATGGTGTCGACGCGTCACCGGCGGCTGCGGTCATGGTGGCGCGCGGCACCGGGGTCGATGCGGCCGCCTGCAAGCGGGCGGCAGGCCGCCTCTGGGATGGGGTCCGTACGGCCAACCGTGCCACCCAGATGACCGCGGCCAGCAACGCCAGCCGTGATGCGGTGGTGATCATCACCTCGCCCCAGAATGTCGGATCATTGAATACGTCCATGTTACAACCTCTCGTCGTCCGGTGACTTGTTCAGACGGTGATATCGAGACTCGGAGGCGGCAGCGGTTCATCGTCATCTGTTGAATCTGCCGCATTGTGCGATTCCTGTTCCTCCGTCCCGTCGTCTGCCTGTTCCTGTGACTCGCCTTTCTCCCTGTGATCCGGTTTCTCCCGGTGCAGAATCACCTGATCGGAGTGTTGAGTCGGTGTCGGCTTCTTTTGATCGTCCTTGTTCTTTTGATCCGTCAGGACCAGTGCGGTCCGTTGTTCGTTCTCCGGGTTCGCCCGCAACGACTCGGTGATCTTGAGCACCGCCTGCGTCTTGCTCAACGCATCCTGTAGGTCGATGGGCCGAACCATACCGCCCTCCCGGGCCGGTCATAATCCGAATCGCTCGTGCACCATTTGCCGCAGTTTGCCGACCGACTTGGTGTGGATCTGCGACACGCGCGATTCGGAAATGCTCATGACCTCGCCGATTTCCCGCAAGGTCAGCTCTTCGTAATAGTAGAGCGCAATCACCAGCTTCTCCTGTTCAGAGAGGCTGGAGATGGCGTTGATCAGGTACGCGCGCAATTCCTGACGCTCGATGTCGCCCAACACACTCTCGTTCTGCGGCGATTCGAGTGTTTCGACGCGCGGGACCTGGCGATTGTCTTCTTCACGATAGACAAGTTCATCCAATGACAGCAGCGTGGTGCCGGAGACGTCTTCGAGCGCCGCGAGCAGTTCATTTGACGTGATCTTCATGTCGTCGGCGAGTTCGGCCTTGGTGGGAACACGGCCGAGTTTGTTCTCCAGCTTCACCGTGGAGCGGTCGATTTCACGCGCCTTGGCCCGCGTCGAACGCGGTACCCAGTCGAGGGAACGCAATTCATCGAGAATGGCGCCGCGAATCCGAGGCACGGCGAAGGTCTCGAATTTCACCCCACGGGCGGGATCGAAGTTTTTCAACGCTTCGATCAGACCGATCACACCGGTCGAAATCAGATCCGACAGCTCGACCGATTTGGGGAATCCGAGCGCCATGCGTCCGGCGACGTTCCGAACCAACGGGAGATAGTGATTCAGCAGATCCTGACGCACGTCGGGATCCTTACTGTGCTGATACGCCTCCCATTTCCGCTGGACCTGGACCGAGACGGTACTGCGTTTCCGTGTCTGCGGCGCACCCCGCTGCGCCTGTTCTGTCGTGTTGGTGCTTGCACTGGTTGGCATAGAGATGCTCCGGGTTATCCCTAGTTATCGGCCCACGACGGCCGGTTGCTTATTGCCCCCGCGATCGAAGCGTTCTTTTTCTCTGGCTTCGGCACATCGGCCGAATCCCACATCGCAATCGCCTGCACCCGTTGATCGGATCCGCCTTCGGGTACGGTTCCGAGCACCGGCCAGGTGCGATTGAGAAATTGGGACGTCAGTTGACTGAATCGCTCATGGAGCGACTCGGCGTCTGTGCTATTGTCGATGCGATTGAAAACGAGTGATGTGTGGTCTGCGAGCACGCCCGCGCCGAAACGCCGCAGGAGGGCGTAAGTTCTTGCCACACAGGCGATATCATCCTGGAGCAGAATGGCGCGACGGTCAGCGGTGGTGAGCACGAACTCGGCGACGACCCGTGATACGGTGCCCAGGTCGATGACCACATGGTCCCATTTGCCCTCACGAAGGCGCTCAAAGAGTGATTTTACGTCACCGATCGCATCGGGGCCATGAATGCCCCACCCATTGCCGCTGGCGAGCAGACTGACATGCTCTTCGATGCGGACGACCGCGTCGTTAATGCCGGTCGAGCCGTCGGCCACGTTCTCGACGAAATGTGCCGGGGTCGCGCCGACCTGCCAGGCCAGATCGCCACCGGAGAGCTCGAGCAGCAGGCACCTCTTGCCCTGGCGCCCGATGGCCCGCGCCCAGTCGAGGCTGATCGCGCTCTGGCCAATGCCGCCCTTGGCGGCGACCACGCAGGTCATCTGGATATCGGGAGCCAGCGTCATCGCGACACCCCCTTCGCGAGCGTCGTACTCGCTTTTGGCGCGAAGGTCTCGGCGACGTGGCTGCCGATGCCGTTGCGGATATCCGATTCCGTGAACGGATCGATTTCGTCGAAAAGATCAGAACCGCTGACACGGTAGGAGACGGACAGATTGTGACGGCGCGCGAACGCGGCGATCTCCGTCCAGGGTTCGTGTTCGTCCCAGTGCGTAACGACCACATGTGTGGGCTTGAACGCGTTGAAGCGCTCGATGACCCGATCCCAATGCGCCGCTGAATCAGTCGCACTGATCACCAGAGCGACGACATCAGGACGAACTGACTTGTGAACCGAACGCGCGTGATCGTCAAGGTCGATGTCGGTGCTCGATGGCACGAACTCGGCAAACAGATCGGACTTCTTGAACGGATGTGGTAGGGAGAAGCGCCCCTTCTCCGTCGACTCAATCAGGGCCTGCAATCCACACCGCTGACAAACGGCCGCAAGATGCTCATGTCCGCTGGCCGGAACATCGCTGACGACGATCAATCCCGGCTGCGTCTGTTTGCTGCGCCACCGCGCCGCACAGATCTTAAACATCGCGTTGGAACGGCCGGCACCGCGCGAACCGACGAACAACACGCGCAATGGTGATTTCTCACGTTCGAGGAAAGGACCGAACGGCGGCAACGACTCGGCAACATGAGTTGCGTAAGCATCGATCACTTCACCGGCGAGTCGCGGTTGGGCCGCCAACCAGGTGATGAGTGCCGAGTTTTCGGTCGTACCGGGTCGTTCCACTGTCACCGTCGAGAAACGTTGAATCAGTTCGTCGACGATGTTATTCGATTGACTGGTGACGTCTTGCTCAGGTTGGTCGTCGCTCGTTGTTTCATCGAGTTCATCCGGTTGCTCTTGCGGTTCATCCACCACCGGATCCTGCGCATGTGCCAATTCACCCTTCAGCGTGAGTGAACGGGGGCCTTCAATGGAACGCTGATCGGTTGGTTCGGGTTCGAAGGCCGCGGTTACATGCACGCCGCGTTCGCGGTGCGGAAACCGTCCACCGGACGGTGTCTCGAATCGTGTGTCGATGATGACGGCATCATCGCCAAATGCCTTGCGGACGTTGTCGAGCGCATCACGCAGACTCGGACCGGAAAACGTCTTCACTATCATTTCGTCACCCCGTTAGTGGTGGGTGATGGAGCCGGCTGTGGATTCGGACGGGCTGGTGCGGGATCCTGCGCGCCGACTGACGTGGTTACTTCCACTGTCGTGCTGGGGAGCAGATCATTGTATGAGAGCACCACCAGTGACGGGTACCGTGCTTCGACAAAGCGGCGGAACAACAGACGCAGATTCGGCGCAACGAGCGCCATCGGCGTGTACCCCTGTGCCACCATCGTATCAATCGCGCGGCCCACGCCATTGAGCAGTTGCTCGGCGGTCTGCGGTTCGAGTGCGAGTTGGAAGCCAACCGGCGACTGCGTAATGCTCTCCGACAGCAGTTTCTCAATCGCCGGATCGAGCGTAAACGCCATCACCGAACCGTTGTCGTCGGTGTACATGTTCGTGATCGAACGCTTCAGTGAGCGCCGTGCGTATTCAGACAGGACGTCGGTATCTTTGGTCAGCGACCAGTAATCGTTGAGCGTTTCGAGGATCGTGCCCAGATCTTTAATCGGGAGACGTTCGCGCAGCAGGTTTTGCAGGACACGCTGCACCGGACCGGCCGCACCGACTTTCGACATCGTCTCTTCGACCAGCACCGGATAGTCTTGTTTCAGATGATCGAGCAGTGATTGGACATCCTGACGCGACAGAATGTCGGCTGCATACGAACGGATGATTTCCGTCAGGTGTGTTGCGAGGACAGCGGCCGGTTCAGCGACTGTGTAGCCCTTTTGCTCGGCCATTTCCCGCGACACCGGGGCAATCCAGCGGGCCGAGAGTCCGTACGCCGGCTCGGTACCGGGGATACCGCCGATGTCATCTTCGTTGAGACCGCCCGGATTGATCGCCAAGACGTAGTTCATCATCAACTCACCGCTGGCAATCTTCACACCGCGGAGTTTGATCACGTAGGTCTGCGGTTCGAGCGAGACATTGTCGCGAATGCGCACGGGCGGTACCACAAAACCGACATCCTGCGCCATTTGCCGGCGAATGACCGCAACCCGATCGAGCAGATCACCACCCGAGGCGGTATCGACGATCGGTATGAGACCATACCCGATCTCCACTTCGAGAACGTCGAGACGCAGGAACTCTTCGGGTTTCTGTGCGGGCGGCGGGGCTTCCTGATAGTCGGCTTTCTGCTCGGCCTCTTCTTCACGCTCCTTCATCAGCCGCGTCACGAGGAGTGCGCCCACGCCCGCGATGATTCCGAGACCCAGAAACGGGAGAGTGGGCATCCCGGGCACAAATCCGAACACCGCCAGCATCGTCGCGGCGACGCCAATCGCACGCGGACGTTGCGTGAGCTGATGACGGAGATCCGCGCCGAGGTCGGATTCGGCCGCGGCGCGTGTGACCAGGATGCCCGATGACACTGAGACGAGCAGTGCTGGAACTTGTGAAACGAGACCATCGCCGACGGACAGCAGCGTATAGGTCATCGCCGCGTCCGACAGGCTCATACCGGCCTGCAGGACACCGACGACCAAGCCGCCGACGATATTGATCGCGGTGATGATCAGCCCGGCGACGGCATCGCCGCGCACGAACTTACTGGCGCCGTCCATGGCGCCGTAGAAATCCGCTTCCTTGGCGATTGCGGTGCGACGGCGACGGGCTTCATCATCACCGATCAGTCCGGCGTTGAGGTCGGCATCGATGGCCATCTGCTTACCGGGCATGGCGTCCAACGTAAATCGTGCCGCCACTTCGGAAATGCGTCCGGCGCCCTTGGTGATGACGACGAATTGGATAATGACCAGGATCAGAAAGATGATGAACCCGACAACGTAATTGCCTTTCACCACGAATCCACCGAAGGCTGTGATGACTTCACCGGCGTAGGCATCGCCGAGAATCAAACGCGTCGACGCCACATTCAGTGACAGGCGGAACAACGTCACGATCAGCAGCATGCCGGGGAACACCGATAGCTGCAGCGGTTCGGTGACGTAGAGCGTGGCGAGCAGGACGATCAGGGAGAAGGCGATGTTGGTTGCCAACAGGAAGTCGAGCACGCCCGGCGCGACCGGAATGATCAGGACGCCGATGATGCCAACGACACCGACCGCCAACAGGATGTCGGCGTTGCTGGTCATGCGACCGATGAATCCCTGCGCCCGGCTCATGCGTCAGCACCTCCGGACACAGTCGATCTCGTTGCGCCTGAATCACTCTTCAAGCGATAGACGTAGGCCAATACCTCGGCGACCGCTTTGTACAGTTCGGCGGGTACGGTACCGCCGATTTCGACTGATGAATAGAGGGCACGTGCGAGCGGCTTGTTCTCAACGATCGGAACATCGGCCTCGCGTGCGATCTCTTTGATTTTGTCCGCCAGCAACCGTGCGCCCTTCGCCAGCAACACCGGTGCGCCCATTGAGTCCGGATCGTATTTCAGCGCACAGGCCAGAGACGTGGGGTTCGTGACGACCACATCAGCCTTGGGGACTTCCTGTCCCATCCGCATGCGTGCCAATTCACGCTGCACCTGGCGGACGCGGCTCTTCATCTGTGGCGAGCCTTCGTGCTGCTTCAGTTCCTCTTTGACTTCGTGCTTCGACATGCGAATCGACTTTTCGAAGTCGTATCGCTGAAAGGCGAAATCGGCGATGGCGAGCACCATCAGGGCCAGGATGATCTTGATCGCAACGCGGAAGAGTGCCCAGCCGGTAAACGTCAGAATCGCCGACATGTCGGCATCGACGAGCGTGAGAAAGCCCTCTCGCTCGGCGGACACCGCGAAGTAGGAGACCGTGCCGATGACACTGAGCTTGAACACATCGCGAACCAATTCGAACAGCGACCGCTTCGAAAAGAGGCGCTTCGCGCCTTTGACCAGGTCGAGTTTTTCAAACTTCGGTTGCATCGCTTCAGGGGAAAATCGGAACCCGACCTGCGAGCCCGCTGCGACCAATGCGATCGCCACTGCGGCGAGGAAGAACGGCGCCAGCATCGCCAGCGTGCGGACGCCAACGAGCGTCAGTGTTGACGTCGCGTCTTCGGCCGTGACCGGCGGGTTGGACATGATCCCGAACAGATGCTGCATTAATCTGGTGAGATCGGCTGCCAACGCCGGCCCGGCGAACAGCAGGAACAGCGTACCGAGAAACAGCAGCGCGAACGAGTTCAGCTCGGCCGAACGGGCAACCTGCCCTTTCTTGCGCGCCTCTTCCCGGCGATGCGGGGTCGCCGTTTCGGTCTTTTCCTGTGTCGACTCGTCAGCCATTGTTGTCGCCGGCGTGGTCTACGCCGCCATCATCGCCGCGATTAATCGCTGCGTGCTGATTTGGATGTCCGTGAGTGTCCGACTGAACAACTGCGTCAACAGCGGCATCGACGCCGCCAGAATGAGAAAGCCAATACCGATCTTCAGGGGGAATCCGACGATGAAGATGTTCATCTGCGGAACGGTGCGCGCGACAATGCCGAGCGCCACGTCGGTCATCAGCAGCGTGATCATCATTGGTGCACCGATCTTAACAGCGGTGACAAACATCGTGGTCGTCACCCGTACGATTTGATCGAACGCGTTGTCACCCAGAACACCGTGACCGATCGGAATCAGCCGGTAGCTGTCGATCAGTGCGGAGATCATCAGATGATGCCCGTCCAACACGAGCAGGATGAGCATCGCGAGGATGTACTTGAACTCGCCGATCAGTGAAACCTGGCCGGACGTGGTCGGATCGATCACATTGACAATGGCGAAGCCCATCTGCAGACCGACCATGTCGCCGGCCATACGAATCGCCCAAAACAGCGTGGCAAAAGCGAAGCCGATCAGCGATCCGACCATGATCTCGTGGACGGCCCAACCACCGATCCCCCACAGCGATTGCGGGATGGTCTGATCAAAGCCGGAAATCACCGGCCCGACACCCATCGCGAAGACCAGTGCGACGGGAACCTTCACTTTGGCGGGAATGGCACGGTGCCCCCAGAACGGCGCGGTCACGAAGAAGCCGCTGATGCGAAGCAGGGTCCAAAGGATGGCCCAGATCCAATCGATGCTGAAGGGTGCAGAAGTGCTCATGTGCGTTATCGACAGTCGTTTCCGGGCAGACTTTGCCCGTCTCGTCAAGAGCTTTAGCAAGCCCAATGCCGAGCGTCACATGGCGCCTTATGGGATTGTCTTGTAATGGCTTAGATGGCCGGACCGAATTCTGGACAGGGCTGTATCAGGAGAGATCAGGAAATTCTTTCCGC
>WJJR01000139.1 GCA_014729565.1 Candidatus Zixiibacteriota bacterium
GACACCGACCTTCTTGAGCATACCGCAAATCGATGAAGTCTGGAACAAGCTGCAAAACGCATTCGCATTCGATTCCAAAGCCGAGATCGGCATTGAAGTCGATCCGCGCGTGACCACACCGGAACAGCTTCGCCATCTCCGTGAACTGGGATTCAATCGTCTCTCGATGGGGGTGCAGGACCTGACGCCCGATGTGCAACAGGCCATCGGCCGCGGTCAGACCTTTGAACAGACCGAAGAGACCTACCGTCTCGGACGGGAACTCGGCTTCCTCGGCATCAACATGGACCTCGTCTATGGCTTGCCGAGACAGACGATCGAAGACTACGAGAAGGCGATCGATCAGATTGTCAACTGGCGTCCCGACCGCTTGGCGGTTTACTCATACGCGCATGTCCCGTGGGTCAAGCCGCACCAAATGCAGATCGCCGAAGCCGATTTACCCAAGGGGCCCGACAAGTTCGCGCTTTTCGCCACCGCTATCAGGCGTCTGATCGAAGCAGGGTACGCGCCCATCGGGATGGACCACTTCGCTCTTCCCGAAGACGAGCTGGCGCAAGGGCTTGAGAATGGTCGGTTGCACCGAAACTTTATGGGCTATACGGTCTCGCTGTCGCGTGATATGCTGGGATTGGGGGTTTCTTCGATCAGTGAAATCGGCGGCGGCTACGCGCAGAATGACTCCCGTCTCGGCGGATACTACCGCCGTTTGGATGACACCGGCATCGGGGTCTATCGGGGCTGGTCGTTGACTGAGGACGATAAGATCCGCCAGGAGGCAATCCTCTCAATCATGTGCCGGATGCACCTCGATCTCAACACGATCAGCGAGCAGTTCGGTATCGACGCTCCTGCCTATTTCGCGGCCGAGCTGTCGCAACTCGACGAGTTCTATGAGGACGGGCTCATTGAATCGAAGGATGCCGGCTTCCGCGTGACCGAGTTGGGACGGCATTTCGTGCGCAATGTCGCCATGGTCTTCGATGTGCACCTCTCCGGTTTGACTGACAAAGCCACCACTAAGAAGCCGATCTTCTCCCGTACCGTCTAAGATGAAACTAACAGAACCCCGGTTGGGTGCCACGGACGATCAGAGATGTGATTGTGGGCGCACTACCACGAATTGTGTTTTAGACCAAGTTCATTTCTGTCCTCCTCGCGGAAGCGGGGATCCATTTTTGGTTGTCGCAGCAGGATCGAGGTGGATTCCTCCGTCGCGGCGGATGCGAATGATAGCGGTTGACGACCCTTCGAAATCAGGCCTTACACTTCAGTGGTGGGGACAGTCCGCGGCGAGCCCAGTGATATCATCATCCCACCGATCAAACGGTCGCTTCGTAGGGGCGCGGTTTCCGCGCCCGTGGCGCTACCCTTCGCTTATGCCTGTGGGAGGGCGGGGAAACTCCGCCCCTACCAAATGATTGCCTCGATAAAGACCGGAGAACTAGTCCCATGACCACTGAGCAGCCCAACATCATCGATGGGGTCATCATCGGTGGTGGCATTTCCGGTCTGGCGCTGGCGCACTGGCTCGGCTTGCATGACCAGCCCGGGTCGTGGGAATTGTGGGAGGCCACCGACCGCCTGGGCGGTACGACCGGAACCGATCGCGAATGCGGCTACTCGGTCGACCGGGGGCCAAACGGATTCCTCGACCGAGAGCCACTGACTCTACAGCTTGTCGATGAGATCGGTCTGCGTCCCGAACTCGAACCAGCCAACGACAAAAGCAATAATCGATTTATCGCCAAGAACGGTGTCCTGCATCCGGTTCCGTTCTCGCCGCCGGCGATGCTGCGGACCGGCCTGCTCGATTTCGGCGAGAAGCTGCGCATCTTCGCAGAACCGTTCATCAAAGCCCGCCGTGACGACAGCGATGAATCGGTCTTCGATTTCGCCGCGCGACGGATCGGCAAAGGGGCGGCAGAGACATTCGTCGAGCCGATGGTCTCCGGTGTCTATGGTGGTGTCGCACGTGACCTCTCGCTGCCGGCCTGTTTCCCGATCATGCGTGAGATGGAAGTGCAGTACGGGGGGCTGGTTAAAGCGATGGTCAGCAAAATGCGGGAGAAACGTCGCAAGCAAAAGGCCAGCGGTGAGAAGAAAAGGGGCGGCGGCCCGGCCGGACCCGGCGGGCATCTGACATCGTTCAAGACAGGTCTCGATGTTCTCACCGATCGTCTCGCGGAGCAGCATCAGTCGATCATCCACACCAATCGCGCGGTGGCGCGGGTGGCGTACCACACCGACGGTTACTGGACAGTCACCGATGCAACAGGCCGCGAGGTTCGGGCGACAAACGTCATTGTCGCCTGCCCGACATTTGTCGCGGCGCAGTTCCTCGAATCATTTGATCATGAGCTGGCCTCTGCGTTCGCCGATATTCCCTATGCCCCGATCATCGTCGTCGCCACCGGTCATCGCCGTGAGGATATCAAGCACTCGCTCGATGGTTTTGGCTTTCTGATTCCACGCACGGAGAACATCCGCACGCTCGGTTCGATTTGGACATCATCGATCTTTGCTGAGCGTGCGCCGGAGGGGCATGTCCAATTCCGCAGTATGCTCGGGGGGGCGGGCGACCCCTCGGTGATGGAGTTGACCGATGATCAACTCTGGGATTCGATCCGCCGCGAACTCGGACCGCTTGTCGGCATCACTACCGATCCGGTCTTCACGAAGATCTACCGCTGGGAGCGGGGCATACCCCAATTCACTGTCGGCCACCGTGAGCGACGTGCACGCATTGAACAACTTGCCGCCCGGTATCCCGGGCTGCACATGGTCGGGAATGCCTACTATGGTGTCGGTCTGAACGACTGTGTGAAAATGGCGAAGCGGGTGGCGGAGAATATCAAGATTCAAGCGTAGCAACCAGTCCCATTACAAACATCGTCGTTAGCTGGGAATATCACTCTACCCCGGGAGTATTTCTCTTGGAAGTACAAGAGCCGGGGGGGTCGGTCATGTGCGTGAGTTCAAGGGTGGTCGCACCCATCTTATTGGTGTGGATAGTCGTTTCGTGCAGCGACAATCCAAGCTCAAGCGGCGATGAGGCGTTTGAGGGGATACGTATTCCAGACTATGTCGCCGGAATATGGAATGTTGATCGAACGCTTTACAACTGCTGGAGGGATGGCGGCACGGTCGAGCATATCCGCACTTGGCGAGACACGTTGTGCACAGGAGATCTAATCTTTAGTCCCGGCTACATCTACCGCTTTTGGAGTGAAATTACCGGAGCTGAGCGGGCCGACTATTTGACTCTTGATTTAGATTCGACGCTTGTCATTCGCGCCGCTGATTCTGCCCTGGATGTCTGGTCAGTCGCCCAGATGACCAGCCGCAACTACTGCTACACGATCGAGCTTCAAATCCAAACTGCCCTCAGTAGCGACACTTGGAAACTCTACCACACAGTGACCTATGTCATTAGTGACAGTGTCTGTGGTCCGACGCCCGACACGATGCGGCTGTGTGTAGTATATGAGGATTTCTATCGACGCGTTGAAGATGACTCGATTGCGCGTATCGAACGCGCTCATCATTGATTGTTGGCAATGAATCGAGTTTAGAGTCGCATCTGCCGCCACCGACCAATGATCGCCGCTGCAATGAGTGTAAGAGTCACGATCAAATAGGCGAGTGGCTGGTTGGAGTGTGCCGTGCCTTCAATCACCCCGACAAAATCGAGCGGCGGGGCCTTACTCATCAAGCCGCCGTACCACAGCAGCAGATAGACAATCTCAAAAGACTTGCCGCTGCTGGTGATCACACCGAGCGCCAGCCCCATTGACGGCACAAACATCACGCCGATAATCCATGCGCTCAAAGCCATCGCGTCGCCCGTTATAACCAGTCGCACGAACATGCCAGCGCCAAGAATTGCAGTGACGATAACGGCAGCGAGCCAGCTTGCCGACAACTGGCGCAACACAGGATGCGGGGTAGCGAACACGATCTGATCGACGCGATACCGCCGTTCCCGCCACCCGAGCGACGACCATAACAGAATCGGCCAGACAAACGCCACCGGCCAGATGAACGATCGAGCCAGGTCGATTGGTACCGTTGCCGACGCCACAATCAGCCCGAGCGCAATGATCTTCCACCAGGAGCCATGACGACGCAGCAACAAGACGAGCTCCGCGCGCAATAAGGCGACATAGCGGAATCGTGAACGGTCTCCCTCAGGCAGGGGCGTCAGCGCAACGTCGCGCATGGCCGTAGCCTCAGGCAACGCCACTGTTGATCCGGCAACATCGCTCAACGGTTGACTGTCATTACGTTCGCGCAAGCCCATCCGCGCGCGCACTGACGCCGTGGAGTCAAACCGATCGAAGAAGATGGCGGCGACGAGGGGTAACAGGAGACCGCCGATCAGTAGCCACAGACGCGACAGAATGATATCGGCCGTCCATCTAACACCGGTCCACTCAAAGAGCGTCAGATCGAACCCGCCTTCATTGACAATGATTCCGGAACTCAAATGTCCATCGGCAATTGAGTAGTCGGGAAAGGCGACCGCGCACGCCTGTTGAATCGATGGAATGAAAATGCTGTGCCCATAGATTGCGGCGCCGGCTTCGACCTCCATGATCAGCGCGAATGTCCACACGGAATAGTAGACCACATTCCCGATGCCACCGCGCAATCCGGGAATACTCTCAAACAGCACCGCCATGCCGGCGGTAACGGTGGCAATCGGAACGGTGATGAACACAAACGGCGTCACGAGTCCCACCAGATCGAGTGTGGTGCTTTCTCCACGAATGAACTGCGTGGCCCCGGCGGCAACAATCAGCACTCCAACCATGCACAGCAGCACCGCCAGATTGCTCAGCATCTTTCCGAACGTGTAGGTGAAGCGTGAGATCGGCGTTCCGGCAATAATCTCGCCGACACCGGTCAAACGGTCGCGCCGAATGGCGTTTTTGACCAGATAGAATCCGACGAGGGCGAGATAGATCGCGCCCATCATGCTGATGAGAGCGCCGACATACGCCGAGTTGTAGACACCCCGATGCCCGTCCATTTGCAGCGTGATGTAATCGCTCGGATTCGACGGCAACAGCATGTATCCCGCCCACACGACAATGCCCAGCGTGATCAGGAAGCTGTAGCGGCGGATGCGTTCGAGGAAATCCGCCCGGGCGAGTTGGTAGATCGCGGGAGTCATCCTAAGCGGCTTGTGCCAGCCGATCGGTGGCAACATGATACAAGTACGCATCTTCCAGGTTGGCAATCGCCTGTTGCGCCTCGGGACCGGGCGGCTCATCGGAGACAATTCGCACATGGACACCGTCGCTGCGGCGAATCGTACTGCTGATCAGGAAACGCTCCTTGGCAGACGGTAACTCGGCGCTGGGAACGACCACCTCCCAGACTTTGCCCTCGATACCGCGCAGCAGTTTCTCGGGGGCGGCGTGTGTCAGCAATTGACCCTCGCGAATCAACGCGATGTCGGTGACGCTCGCTTCAACGTCGGAGACAATGTGCGTGGAGAGGATGACGATGCGATCCCCCGAGAATTCGGAGAGCAGATGACGGAACCGTACGCGTTCCTCGGGATCGAGTCCGGCGGTGGGCTCATCGACGATCAGCAATTGGGGATCGTTGAGCAGTGCCTGGGCGATACCGACACGTTGGCGCATGCCACCGGAAAACCCGCCGAGCGGACGCTTGCGAACGTCGGTCAAATTGACAAGCTGGAGCAACGCGTCGATGCGCTGTTTCGCAGCGCGTCCGCTGATCCCCTTGAGGGCGGCGATGTATTCGAGGAATTCAACCGGTGTCAGGTGCGGGTAGACGCCGAAATCCTGCGGCAGGTAGCCGAGGACGGCACGCAACGGATCCGGACGCTTCGCAATGTCGGCTCCGTTCCAGGTGATGGCGCCCTGAGTCGGTTTGTTGCTGGTGGCGAGCATGCGCATCAAAGTCGATTTGCCGGCGCCATTGGGACCCAACAGTCCCAGAATCCCCGGACCCAACGAGAGGGTGAACTCTTTGAGTCCCCAAACACCCTTAGCGTATCGTTTGCTGACCCTATCGATGGACAGTTCCACGCGGTGCACCTCCCGGATTCGATTGCAAGACGATTACGAATCGTGGTTCCACTACGGAAGTGACGGGGAGGAAGTTCGGCAAGAATGGATTTTAGAGCGATTGTCAGAAGTATCTTCCGATTGAGCGACCGACGTAGGATGGGCGTCTCGCTCGTGTGACATGGCCGACACGGCCATGCTACGGCTCGTGAATCGAACCGTTTTCTGACAATTGCTATAGAATGGTGTGGAGCGTGGATGATGTAGGCACGGGAGGACCTCTGCCTGTCCGCTACAGCGTAATAGGGGCGTGATCTGTACCGGTACGCAATAGCGCCGTAGGCGCGACACAACGTAGCACCGGGCGTGAGCCCGGTGATTGCTTGGCATTCACATTGGGGTGCCACGGGCCTTCAGGCCCGTGCCGGGTGCCCCTGAGGCCCCTTGGGGTGAGCAAGGTCGAACCCTCGTCAGGGTTTGCAGCTTGCCCAAAGGCTGGGAGCTGCCACTTTGACAACGGAACCCACGTCCAGAGTCAGAAATCGGTTGTACAATTGGTCAGGGATTGTGAGTTTGACAGTGTGTGGCTATGAGGTCCAAGAATGCTAGCCGTCGGAGTCAACAACACTTGGACGTGCAACAGTTGTCCGTAGCGTTTGGAGCAGAGCGTTGATGTCGTTTGGAGTGATCGAAGCGAGCCCTTACGAGGGCGTCAGGGGCACCCTGGCAAGATTCGCCGGGCAGTACACGGTTCACTATGATCGCTTTGCCCCGACCAGCCTTTTAGGACTCGGCGTAGTTGCACACGGAGCATTCGAATCCGCAAAGGGATTGCATCCGGCGTTTGTGCCCGTTTGGGCCTCGTACACGCTTGCGGCGGAAGTGGCCTACAACATGAGGTACCTGAGGTGACACGCAGCTCCCTTCAGGCGATGGTTCCGAGACGGTCAAGACACTCGATTCTGATTGCTCTTAGTTTCATCGTTCTCTTGATAAGTAGCTGCGGATTTACTCGTTGGTGGGAGTTCAGCCAACAACTTCCAACCCGCAGTGCAACGAAGATCGAAGGCTGGCAGATCGGCGTAA
>WJJR01000140.1 GCA_014729565.1 Candidatus Zixiibacteriota bacterium
GGTCAGTGTACGGAGCGGTCCCCGTGCCTCACGCGCCCAGCGAGAAATCGCCTCCCGATCCCGTGTGGCAAGTAACTCCCTAACAGTCGCTTTCTGTTCGCCCAAACTCGACATGGAAAGGCATCCTCAATGCATGATCTCGCGTAGGTGAAACTCCTGGCAACACGCATCCTTGCCTGGCTGCGGCTCTGAACCCCACATAACCTCGCGCAGGTGCGGCTCTTAGCCGCACCTGCGTGCAACAGAATACGGTCATTCAACGAACTCTCAATAGACGGATCGATCAACTGACCTTCCAACTTGTCAAAATTCCAAAATTGAAACATAAACCTGTTTCAAAGTTGAACATGAGGGCCGAATTCTGCCGTAAATACTATAGAAGGAGGCCGCTCCCATGGAAAAGACCAAACAGGATCGACTGCACGAGACCATTCTCAGTTGCATCGCCGATGGTGTCTTCACTGTCGACGGGGAGTGGCGCATCACCTCCTTTAATAAGGCCGCCGAGCGGATCACCGGTGTGCCGGCGGCCGATGCCATCGGACGGAAATGTGCCGATGTTTTCCGTGCCGACATCTGCGAACGTGGCTGCGCCATTCGTCAGACACTACGCACCGGCAACGAGGTCATTAATCAGCCCGCACGCATTCTCGACCGTGATGGACGCAGCCACCCGATCAGCATCTCCACCGCGGTCCTGCGTGACCGCAATGGCGAGTTGCTCGGCGCCGTCGAAACGTTTCGCGATTTGTCACAGATTGAACAACTGCGTCGGGAAATCTCGAGCCAGTATGTCTTCGAGGACATCATCGGACGCAGCGAAGCGTTTCGGCGCATCTTTACGCTATTGCCTGACATCGCCCAAAGCGATAGCACTGTCTTGATTGAAGGACCGAGTGGTTCTGGCAAAGAACTGATCGCGCGAGCCATCCACAACCTGAGCAACCGAAGTTCAAAGCCGTGCGTGGTAGTCAATTGCGGGACCCTGCCACCCAGTCTTTTCGAATCCGAGCTGTTCGGTTATGTCAAAGGGGCGTTTACCGATGCGCAGAAGGACAAACCGGGACGAATCGCCCTGGCCGATGGCGGCACGGTGTTTTTCGATGAAATCAGCGAACTCCCCCTGGAAACACAGGTCAAGCTCCTGCGCCTGTTACAGGAGCGCGAATACGAACCGCTCGGCTCGGTCCAGCCGCGTCGTGCCAATGTCCGTGTCGTCGCCGCCACCAACAAACGTCTCTTTGAGATGGTGAGCAAAGAGCGGTTCCGCGATGACCTCTACTTCCGCCTGGCCGTAATCCGCCTGACTGTTCCACTCCTGCGCGAACGCCGCGAGGATATCCCGCATCTGGTCGAGCACTTTGTCGATCGTTACAACGCCAAACGCGGCAAGCAAATCGAGGGCGTGACGCCGGCGGTGATGGAATTCTTCATGCGCCATGATTTCCCCGGCAACGTGCGCGAACTCGAGAACATCATCGAGTATGCGTTTGTGCTCTGCCACCAACGCCGCATCCACATGCGCCACCTCCCCGAGGAGTATCAACCCGAGGATCATCTGGCTGAGGAGATCGACGCCAACGGCTGGAACCAGTCGCCCTTGGCGCGGGCCGAGCAACAAACGATCCGTTCAATCCTGCAACAAAACAAAGGCAACCTGGGCCAAACCGCTCGTCAGTTGGGGATCAGCCGTACGACATTGTGGCGTCGACTCAAGGCATTCGATATCGACGCCTCAGAGTTTCGAGATTGAAACGTTTCAATGTTGCACCAGAGAAACATCCTAACGTTTCAGCTTTGAAAAACTTCGCGACACCACTCCGCTCTTCATCGCTATTTCTAACATGCTAATCGACAACACCTTATAGGCTATTGTCAACCTTGGGGTGCGTCTGGCGTGTTGCTTGCAACACACCAGCCACGGGAGTTCGCAACGGTCGGACACCTATGGTTAGTGATTGAGTTGAACTCCACACCCGCTTGGTCACCAAGGGGAGGCAGGTCATCAACCCAAGGATACGATGCGCATGAGCACACGAGACAAATACGCCTATTACATTGAAGAGCGGACACTCAATGTCACCGAGCGTCCCCGCCGGTTCCTCGAAGCATTTGCCGCAGTGTTGAACAGTTCCAGCTACGGCCCGGCCCTCGATACCTACACCCGCCTGACGACCCATTGCGGGCGCTGCGCGGTATCGTGCCAGCTCTATGATGTGACCCGCGATCCGCAGGACATCCCTTGCGAACGTTCGGAAATGCTGCTCAAGGTCTACCGCCGCTACTTCACGCGTGCGGGCCTGTTCAAAGCCCGGCTGTTTGATGACTTCACGCTGACCGACGAATATCTCGATCAGATGGCCGACGCGTACTATCGCTGCACGGCGTGTCGTCGTTGCAAGTTGACTTGCCCGATCGGTATCGATCACGGACTCATCACCCACCTGGGCCGGTACCTGCTCGCGGAAATCGAGGTCATCCCCAAGGCGCTGGTCGTGGCGACGCGTGAACAGCTTGAAGGTGTCGGCAACACATCGGCAATCCCCGCAGCGGCATTGACCGACACCTGCGAGTTCCTCGAAGAGGAACTCATGGATATGTACAATCTCCCGGCGAAGTATCCGATCGACGTGGAAGACGCCGAATATGTCTTTTTCCCGGCGGTCTCCGATTTCCTTTTGGAAGCCAACACGCTGATGGGCAACGCCGCCGTGATGCATGTCACCGGCGGCTCGTGGACCATCGGCACCGGAAACTTCGACGGCATCAACTATGGCCTCTTCTACAGCGACCGGATGCTCGAACGCATCGTCAAGAACATTGCCGGTGAGGTCCGACGGCTGAAGGGCAAGAAGGTGCTCGTCGGCGAGTGCGGCCACGCCACCCGCAGCGCCTGGTTTGTCCCGACCTTCGGCGGTCCCGACGCGCCCGAAGTGGTCAATTGCATGCAGTACGCCTATCAGCAGTTGAAAGCCGGCAAATTGCCACTAAAAGACGAGAAAATCACCGAACGGGTCACCTACCACGACCCCTGCAACATCGCGCGCAACGGCCGCATCACCGAAGAACCGCGCGAACTCCTCAAAGCGATTTGCAGCGATTTTGTCGAGATGACCCCAAACCGCACAGAGAACTACTGCTGCGGTGGTGGCGGCGGGACCGTGTCGATTGACGAGATCCGAGAATTCCGTACCGGACCGCTCGGCAAACGCAAAGCCGACCAGATTCGCGCCACCGGTGCTAAGTATGTCGTTGCACCATGTGCAAACTGCAAAAAGCAACTGCGCGAAGTCTGTGAAGACAACGATCTCCCCGACGTGGAAGTGGTCGGCCTGCACGACCTGCTGCTGAGGGTCATCGACTATACCGGGTTCACCGAGGAGAAGGCGGAAACCGACACCGACGCCGCCGAGGATCTCCTTAAACCGGTCAAGGAAGGAGTGGAAGCGTAGTGGAAACCGCACTCCAATGGGCACGCGGTCCGATCTTCTGGACGGCATTTGCCTTCATGATTCTGGGTTTACTGCGGCTCGTGGTCATCACGGTGCTCGACATCCGTCACATCATGCGCGACGCCGGTGACAAGAGCCTTCCTGTTGGGCAACTGATTCGCACAACACTCTCATGGCTGTTTCCGGTCAGGCGGTTTACCCACCGGATCACGTACAGCCTGACGACGATCATCTTCCATGTCTCTATCATCATCGTACCGATCTTTCTGGGGTCGCACGTGATGTTGTGGGAACGCAGCATTGGTCTGTCCTGGCCGACGTTGTCGACCACAGTGGCCGACGTCCTGACAATCCTTGCCGTCGTCACGGCTCTCGCAATCGTCGTCCAGCGTACGATCTTCGCGGATGCCCGCCGCTTAAGCCGGTTCCAGGACTATGCGATTCCGCTGCTTATCGCCGTCCCCTTCGCCTCCGGGTTTGTGGCGATGCATCCCACGATGAATCCGTTCCCGTATGAGGCAACGATGCTCGTTCACGTGATGAGCGCGAACATCCTGTTCATCCTGATTCCGTTCAGCAAAATCAGCCACTGCCTGCTGCTGCCGTTCACGCAGTTCGTTTCCGAAGCCGCCTGGCGCTTCCCGAGTGATTGCGGTACGCAGGTCGCCGTGGCCTTAGGCAAGGAGAAACAGCCGGTATGATCGACTCGCCATCGATACTCATAGATGTCACCCGGTGCACCGGGTGTGAGAAGTGCATTGACGCCTGCAAAGAGGCGAACGATCTGGGGCATGATTGCCTGCGTCCCGGACAACGGTCCGTCGACGCGCTCTCGGCCAGCCGCTTCTCGACGATCTTGCGCAAACCGGACGATACCTTTGTCCGCCAGATGTGTCTGCACTGTCTGGAACCCGCCTGCGTATCGGCCTGCCTCGTTGGCGCGATGAAAAAGACGGACGCCGGTCCGGTGATTTACGACGAAGACGTCTGCATGGGGTGCCGGTATTGCATGCTCGCCTGCCCCTACGGGATTCCGCGCTACGAGTGGGACAAACCGACGCCGCTCGTCCGCAAGTGCACGTTCTGTTACGATCGTCTCAAACAGGGCCAGCTCCCCGCATGCGTAGAAGCCTGTCCGGAAAAGGCGCTCACATTCGGCACCCGTGATGAGATGCTCCTCGAAGCGAAGAAACGGCAGCGCGAGAATCCGGGCCGCTACCGTGATCACGTCTTCGGTGAACGTGAGGCGGGTGGTGCATCGGTGCTCTATCTATCGAACATTTCGATGAACTTTCTGGCGTGGAACAACACAGTCGGTGATCAACCGTTACCGGAACTGACGTGGAATTCTCTCAAGAAGGTCCCGCCGACGATCGCCGTCATGGGCGGTGTGATGACCGGCATTTATTGGATCATCGGCCGGCGCATGAAACGCGCCGTGCAAAATGGCGAGGCCGATGGACCTGACTCACAAGCAACGGACACAACACCGGAGACCACAGAAATGAGAGATGATTCATGAATAGCCGCTTAAACATACTGAAGAGCATACTGTGGGCGATTGTCGGTGTGTGGGCGGTGGTCAGCGTCGCGCGCTTTGTGCGCGGGCTCGGGGCCACCACGAATCTCTCCGATGGCGCCCCTTGGGGACTGTGGATCGGATTCGACGTCATGGCCGGAGTGGCGCTCGCGGCCGGTGGCTTCGTCCTCGCCGCAATCGTCTACATCTTCGGACTCGAACGGTACCGTCCATTCGTGCGGCCCGCGATTCTAACCGCGTTCTTAGGCTATGCCGCCGTGGCGGTCGGCTTGCTCTACGATCTCGGTTTGCCCTGGCACATCTGGCACCCATTGATCAACTGGCAGCATCACTCCGTGCTCTTCGAAGTGGCCGCGTGCGTGATGATTTATCTCACCGTGCTGACATTGGAATTCGCGCCGGTCATTCTCGAACATCCGATCTTCAAACATCGCATCTTTAAAACGGTCTATAACTTTCTGAAGAAGGCAACGATCCCGCTCGTGATCGCCGGTATTGTACTCTCAACGTTACACCAATCATCGCTGGGATCGCTGTTCTTGATCACCCCGGGCCGTCTGCATCCGTTGTGGTACAGTCCGATCATCTACGTGTTGTTCTTTGTCTCGGCCGTCGGTCTCGGCCTGATGATGGTGACATTGGAATCATTACTCTCGGGATACTTCTTCCGTCACAAGGTCGACACCAGCCGTCTCGCGGGTTTGGGTGGCGCTGCGGCCGCAGTCCTCAGTCTCTATGCGCTGATCCGCCTCGGCGATCTGGCCTGGCGTGGTGTTCTGCCACAAGCCTTCTCCGGCAACTGGCAGGGCAATCTCTTCCTGTTTGAACTCGGTGTCAGCGCAATCATCCCCGCGTTCCTGTTAATGGCTCCACGGATTCGACGCAGTATCGGCGGATTGGCGGCGGCCTCAGTACTCACCGTTCTGGGAATGATCGGCTATCGTCTCGATACCAGCATCGTGGCCTTCCTGCGTCCCGAAGAAGCAGCCTACTTCCCGCACTGGATGGAATTCGCGATCACCCTGGGGATCGTCGCGGCATTCGGCTTGATCTTCATCTTCTTCGTTGAGCATCTGCGTGTGTTCGAACACCACGACGACGACACGGCAACAGCGAAGCGGTACTTCCCGATTCCCGTCGAAGCCAGCAGTGTCCGTGACTTCGGACAGCGTTCCTGGCGCGGGCCGGCCTGGTATTCATTGGTCGCTATTGGCACCGCGGCAATCACGCTCGTGTTTCTCCCGGAACACATTCGTTCGGGGGACTTGCATCGTGCCGAGAGCGTGTCGGGAGTCCGCACCATCGAAGGACTACGACTCACTCGCGCCAGCCAGGAGGGAACACGGTTTGCCGTGCCGGCGGAAGATGCCATGGCCCAGTTCGCCGTTCCCGGCGCCGACCCCGTGCTGTTAATGGTGATCGATGGTAACCGCGACGGCAACCTGGTGCTGTTCGATCATGAAAGCCACCGTGTACGCGAGGGTGGCGCCGGCTCCAGCGAGAAGGAATGCGGGGTCTGCCACCACATGAACAAACCATTCGACCGCAATACGTCGTGCTACGAGTGTCATCGTGACATGTACAATCCGACGATGATCTTTGATCACACATCGCACACTGCGGCGATGGGTGGCAACGAAGGGTGTGTGCGCTGCCATCGGGATCCCGATGCGGTCAAAACGGCCGACAACATCCGCCCCTGCTACGATTGCCACGCGGACATGGTCGCCGACGGTTCGACGATGATTCAGGCGCCCCCCAAAGACGGACTCCGGTGGCAGGCGCCCGGCTATCGTGATGCCATGCACGGTTCGTGCATGGCCTGCCACGAGAAACGCATGGCTGCAGATCCGGAGTATTACTCGGCACAATTTGTCCGCTGCGATAACTGTCACAATGCCGATTACGATACCGAGCTGCGTCACTTGAGCCCCTACGCCACACTGTCACAGGCCGCGGGAGGTGAGTGACATGCCGACGAAACATCGCGCCAAATCCGAAACTGCGCGTCCGCTGCCCAGCGTGGCGGGAAACCAGAACGGTATCGCGACCGAAGAATTTTCGCACTGGATCAAGACACAACTGTTCGATGATGTCCCGATTGCAATCTGTGTGATCGATCGGAACTTCCAAATTGTTGAAGCCAATAAGACGTTTACGGAAACCTACGGATCGTGGTGCGGCCAATCCTGTTTCCGCGTGTACAAGAACCTCGATAATCGCTGTGAGCAGTGCGGCGCCATTCGCACCTTTGCCGACGGCCAGACACGTGTGCGCGAAGAACGCGGCAAAGTGCAGGATGGCCGCGAAATGAGCTATCTCGTGCACATGCTCCCGATTCGCCGCTCCAATGGTGAAATTCCCTATGTCGTCGAGATGTCCACCGACATCACCCATATCAAGCAACTGGAGAAACAGAAGCTTGAAGCCGAACGATTGGGCGCGGTCGGGGAAACGGTAGCCGGCATCGCGCACGGCATCAAGAACGTGTTGATGGGACTCGAAGGCGGGGTGTACGTCGTCAACTCGGGACTGCGCCACGGCGACGGTGAACGCTTCGCCAAGGGCTGGTCGATGCTGCAGGAGAACATCACGCGCATCTCGTCGTTTGTGCGCGAGTTCCTCGATTTCGCCAAGGGACGCAAAACCACCGTCGACAACGTCGATCCGAATGTGCCGGCGCGGCAGGTCTACGAGCTGTTCCGCGATTCGGCCGCGCAGTCAAAGATTGACCTGCGCCTCGACGTGCAGGAGGACCTCCCGGAGGCCCCGCTCGACGCCAACGGCATCCACACCTGTTTGGTCAATCTGGTGTCCAATGCGATTGATGCCTGCCTCATGAGCGAGGGCCAGCGGAAGTTCCATGTAACCCTGAAAACGCGAGAAGACGACGGCGTCTTGATCTATGAAGTTGTCGATAACGGCCGCGGCGTCGACTATGAAATCAGCCGTAAGATTTTCACCAGCTTCTTCTCCACCAAGGGCTCGGACAAAGGCACCGGTCTGGGCTTACTGACCACAAAAAAGATCGTGCACCAACACGGTGGGAAGGTTTCGTTCAATTCCAAAGAACGTCAAGGGTCGACGTTTCGTATTGAACTGCCGCGACACCGTCTCCCCCAACCCGGAGAGACGACAGCCGCATCGGAACCAGCGGAGACGACGTCGGGCAATAAGCGACAGGACTGAACAATGACACGCGCAGAAGACAAAACGATTCTGGTGGTCGACGATGAGCCGAACGTCCGCTTTTACCTGGCCAACATTCTGGAAGATGCCGGCTTCAAGGTGATGACTGCGAGCGACGGTATTGAAGCCCTGGAGATCATCCGGCAGTCCCAACCCGATTTCATTTCCCTCGACCTGGTGATGCCGCGTAAGTCGGGGCACAAACTCCTCTACGAGCTGCGGAAAGACAAAGAGCTGTCGCGGATTCCGGTGTTGATCGTCACGGCCCATGCGACCGATGAAATGGGCAAAAACGATCTGGACGATATCCTGGAAAATCGGATGATCTCCGGACCGGGCACCTACCTGGAAAAACCGGTCAAGCCGATCGACTATGTTCGTAGCATCCAGCGGGCCCTCGGCATCGCGGAATCTCCGAACCTCGCTGATGCCGTCGACCTGAAAGATCAGTTGATGGAGCGGATCAAGGGCGCCGATCCGGCAGCGCTGCAAAACGCACTCGAGGCGCTCGAGGCACGGAAGAAGAATGAGACATAAGCGCCGATGCCGCCGGCATCACGTGGGAGAGGTTTACGATGGATAACGGTAATACAACGAAGCGCATCCTGATTATGGACGATGAACCGGACATCGTCACGTACTTCGAGACACTTCTCAATGACAACGGGTATGCAACGTTGAGCGCCGAAGATGGGATCGAAGGACTCGAAAAGGCGAGAAACGAGAAGCCCGATTTGATCACGCTGGATATTTCGATGCCGAAAAAGTCCGGCGTCCGTTTCTACCGTGAACTGAAGTCCGATCCCGAGATCAGTTCAATTCCAGTCATTATTGTCACAGCAGTCACTGATGATGCCGGTGATCCATATTCGCTGGGGGAGTTAATTCAGGGCAGCGAGTCTCTGCCCGCCCCGCAGGGGTGTGTATCCAAACCGATTGACCGCGACAACTTCCTGGCAGTCATCGAAAAGACCTTGGCATCCACCGGCTCCTGCCAGGTATCTTGAATAGCACGAGCGTGAGGTACCCCACCCTGACGGTCTTTCGCTTTCAGCGAAAGACCGTCAGGGTGGGATCCGATTCTATGACACAAGCGCCACAATACCAATGACCCAAATCACGTTCACCCCCATCGGCATCATTCACACGCCCTTCAAAACCCCCGAAGGCGCGCCGATCCAACCACACCGCTCCGGCGGCGCCGCGGGAACAGTCGAAGTCCATTCTGAATTCGCCGAGGGGCTCAGTGATCTCGACGGATTCTCACACATCATCCTGCTCTACCATTTGCATCTGTCCAAAGGATACAAACTCAAGGTCGTGCCGTTTCTCGATGATCAGGAGCGCGGGCTGTTCGCCACCCGGGCCCCGCGCCGTCCCAATCCGATCGGAGTGTCAATCGTGAGACTCCAGCGGATCGAGGGCAATGTGTTACACATCGCCGACATCGATATGGTTGATGGCACACCGCTGCTCGACATCAAGCCGCACGTTCCCCACTTCGACACGACGGATAACTTCCGCATCGGCTGGCTGACTGACAAAGCCCGTCACTCGCCTGGCACCCGTGCCGATGACCGGTTTCAGAAATAACCGGCGCTCGCCCTGACACTCCCATCAAGTACTGCCTCACAACGACTCACAAGGGTCTTCTTTGACAAATTGTCTCAGTCCGTTCCTATGATCCGAAAAGTTCGTACCTTATCCACCGTTCCTCTCGCGTAGCACACTCTAAGGCACATGTGAGAGGAGATCTGACTTATGAGACGTTTTTCCTTATTGATCCTTCCGATAATGGCGGCTCAGTTGCTCTTATGGTGTAACGTGTCAGCAGCCGACACTCTCACTGAGAAACGCATCGAGACGATCATCCAGGAGATCGATGAACTCTACCGCAGCGAAACCAGCCGCGGCGGTATGACTATGGAAATTGTCACACCCAACTGGGAGCGGACACTGGAGATGTCATTTTGGTCGGAGGGGATGGAGAAGACTCTCATCCGCATTCACTCGCCGGCCAAAGAGCGTGGTGTCGGAACGTTGCGTATCGAGGACGAAATGTGGAACTATCTTCCCAAAACCAACAAAGTGATCAAGATTCCGCCCTCGATGATGATGAGTTCCTGGATGGGTTCGGATTTCACCAACGATGATCTGGTCAAGGAGTTCTCTCTGTTCGAAGATTACACCTATGAGGCCGCAACCGTTGACAACCCCGACACCTCGCTGTTGTACATCGATTGCATTCCCCGAGAGGACTTGCCGATTGTGTGGGGGCATATCGTGATCGCCGCCCGACGCAGCGATCATCTCCCGGTCTGGCAGCGATACTACGATGAAAAAGACAACTTGATGCGCATCCTCGAATACTCGGAGTACACGACGTTCGACAACCGTACGATCCCCGCGGTCATGACGATGCTGCCGCAAGACGAAGACGGCAAAACCGTCGTCCGGTATACGTCGTTGGAGTTCGACGTCGACTTGCCCGGTGGGACCTTCTCACTGCGCAATCTCCGCACACCGGAGTAACCCGGCGATGATGACGTTTACGATCGCGCTGCGAAACATTTTCCGTCAGAAACGGCGGTCGGTACTGACCATCAGTACCATGGTCGGCGGTTTCGTGCTTGCGGCGATTTCGATCGCCTGGTCCGACGGCACCTACTCCAACGTCATCAACATGTTCACCCGCAACCAGCTCGGGCACATCCAGATTCATCATCACGACTACCTCGAACGACGATCCATTCACAAGACCATCGACAGTGTTCGTGCTGTCGTGTCTGCCCTCGATACGCTCAATGGCATCCAGGCCTGGACACCGCGCGTCTACGCCGCCGGCCTGGCCTCCGTCGACGACAACAGCTCGGCCGCACGCATCATCGGCATCGATCCCGAATCGGAAGGCCGTGCGACACGATTTGACCGCAAGATCACCGACGGCTCAACCATGGCCGCCGAACCGTCGCACCAAGCGGTCTTGGGCAATGGCCTCGCCACCCGTCTGGAAGCCAAGGTCGGCGATTCGCTGGTCATTGTCTCGCAGGCCGCCGACGGATCGATTGCCAATGACATCTATGAGATCGTCGGCATCGCGTCCAGCGGCGACCGCATGACCGATCAAACCAGTCTGTATCTGCACATCACAGACGCGCAGCAGCTCTTTGTTCTCGGCGACCGCATCCATGAAATCGCCGTGATCGCCAATGACCTTGATTATGTCGATGACTTGACGGAGAACATTCAGACAGCCTTAAACAGCGCGACACTCGACGCCGCTTCGTGGAAGGAGTTTGCCCATTCCTTCTATATCGCGATGAAGGCCGACCAGCAGGGCGCATGGATCATGCTGTTTGTGATTATGCTGGTCGTCGCTGTCGGCGTTTTGAATACCGTGCTGATGACCGTGCTCGAACGACGCCGTGAATACGGTGTGCTGCGTGCCATCGGCACCGCGCCCAAGCAGGTCTTCACGCTGGTGATTCTCGAAGTCATGATCATGGCGGTGATGTCGCTTGCGATCGGGGCGGGCCTGGCCTATTTGGCCAACTACGCTCTGTCGATTCACGGAATCGATATGCCGCAAGCGTTCACATATGGTGGTGTCGAGTTCACCACGATGTACACCGAAATCAACCTGCGCAGTTTTTATCTGCCGGCGCTGGCGGTCGCGCTGTCGGCGGCGATCGTGGCGATTGTTCCGGCAACGCGCGCGGCGCACATCGAACCGGCGAAAGCCATGCGCCTGCATTAAGGATAGCAAGTCATGTGGTTGCAGTTGAAACTTGCCTGGCGCAACATCTTCCGCAATAAGCGGCGTACCACCATTGCCGCCATTGCGATCGGCATCGGCCTTGCCGCGATGATCTTCACCGATGCGTTGATCATCGGCATGAAACAGAACATGATCGCATCGGCAACATCCTCGTTTCTCGGCCAGGCGCAGATCCACCGTGACGGCTTCCGTGACAATCAGGAGGTCGAACGGGTCATTGTCCATCCGGACAGCGTTCTGCAACAACTCCAACATGACTCTCTGGTCGCGCATGCAACGCCACGTGTCATGGCGCTGGCGATGCTGGCCTCACCATCCGACGTCAGCGCCATTTCCGTCGTCGGCGTAGATCCCACGACCGAGCAGCATCTCTCCCAAATCGATGAAGCACTGACCGAGGGCGACTACTTTGCCGACAGCACCGAACGCGCCTTGCTCATCGGTAACGAATTGGCCGACCTACTACAGGTCGGACTGAATGATCGCGTCGTGTTAACGGTTTCGGAGGCGAGCACAGGCGCCTTGTCGCAAGAGATGTTTCGTGTCTCCGGTATCTTCCATTTCAACGTCGAGGAGATCGATAAGGGCATGGCCTTTGTCCGGATCGAGAAAGCTCGTGACTTTCTGAATCTCCCGGGCGCGGCGCACGAGATCGCCCTGACCTTCACCAATCCCGACGTCGCCCGCAACAGCAATCATCCATTCTTCAAACGATACTCGGAAGGTGAAAACGAAGCGGTCGGCTGGCCAATCCTGATGCCACAACTGGACGCAGCCTTGGAGATGTCGCAGTTCAGCACTTATCTGGTGGGCATAGTGCTGTTCAGCGTCGTGGCCCTCGGAATCATCAATACGCTGTTCATGTCCTTGCACGAGCGGATGTTCGAATTCGGTGTCATGCGCGCAGTGGGAACCGGATCGTTGGCCATTGCACGACTGATACTCTTTGAAGCCGGTGCGCTGGCATTTGTCAGCATTCTGCTCGGCATGGTACTCGGTTTGGTGGTGACGCTGATCACCGCCGCCACCGGCATCGACTACTCCGGCATCGAGTTCGCCGGCGTGACGTTTCGCGAATTGCTCTACCCGGTCATGACCCTCAATCAGTTCACACGCTTCCCGGTGTGGGTGTTCATCTTCACCATCGTGGTGGGACTCTACCCGGCCATTTACGCGGCGCGCATGAGACCGGCTGATGCCTTACGACGGAGCCTGTAAGGAGGATGTGGTGAATTCACAGAACACAGACAGTGTCATTGAAGCCCGCGGCGTCACCAAGGAGTATGCCGATAACGGTGTGCCGGTCAAGGCGGTGCGCGGAGTCGACCTGACCGTGCAGCGCGGCGAGTTCACCGCCGTGGTCGGCCCGTCCGGATCCGGCAAAACCACCTTCCTCAACATCATCTCCGGACTCGACGATGCCACTGATGGTGACGTGCGACTGAATGGCAAACTCCTGTCCAAAATGACCGGTCGCGAACTATCGGAATTTCGCCGCGACAACATCGGCTTCATCTTCCAGGCCTACAACCTCATCCCCGTTCTCAGTGTGCAGGAAAACGCAGAATACATCTTATTGCTGCAAGGGGTGCCGGCCGCTGAGCGGCACCGGCGTGTTGCCGACGTTTTGGGCGATCTGGGCTTGGAGGGTTACGCCAACCGCCGTCCCACCACCCTCTCCGGTGGTCAACAGCAACGCGTGGCCATCGCCCGCGCCATCGTTTCACAACCGTCGATCGTGCTCGCCGATGAACCCACCGCCAACCTTGACTCGGAAACGGCCATTGGATTGATCGACATGATGCGACGCCTCAA
>WJJR01000141.1 GCA_014729565.1 Candidatus Zixiibacteriota bacterium
CCCCGCCATCGGGCAGGTCAGACCCTCCACGATCCAGGCGTCCTCGGACGACAGCACCTCGTTGAGATTCAGACGCGCCGTTCCGACCGTGGCGGTGCCGGCTTCGGAATGTCCAACAATATACCCGGCTATCCCGCCGACTAATAAGCCGACAACCAGAACCAGCAACATGTTGATGCGGGAGGCATTCTGTTGATTCGCCATGCGATCACTCCTGTTGTCTGGGGCTCTCACCGCGAAGATAGCGATGACACACAGCGATGACAACCGTCAGGATGTCAAGATTTATGTGTTGGTCTCGGTGACGACGATAATCGGCGTGCCCGGCTCGAGGGCGTAGTACAACGTCTGGGCGTCCGCGCGGGTGACCTTAATGCGCAACACCGACAGACGGCCCATGGCGAGAATACGGCTGGTGAGATCACCCCACGCTTCGGCGAACGACCATCGTCCCTCTTCACCCTCCGGAGTGATCGATAGAATCTGAAAACCGCCGGTGATATCGACACGAAAACGATCCGGCATGACCCGCCGGATGCGTTCGGGATCGACCTTCACGATTTCGGAGACGACGTTGACGACCGTGTCGGAGACAGCGTCTTCACCAGCCCAGACCGCACGGCCTCTGACATTTTGCCAGAGTGTGCGCTTCTGTTCGCGCCAACGCTTGCCAAAGTCCGCGATGTCATCCGTGTCACTCTGGACTTCAAAGGAGCAGGACACCAACGGAAACGCACCGTAATGCAAGTTGATCATCTGCTCAGACAGGTCGATGACAATGTGATAGACGGTATCTTGCAGAAAACAAGTTGGCGCCGGCGTGTTTGCCGACGAGACGGGATGTGCTTCCACCAATAACATCCCGATCAGAAGCATAAGCGCCCAAGGCCAGTGCCTTGTATGTACCGACGACGGTTTCATTGTGTATCAATAGATGATGATCGGTGTTCCCATCTTGGTCATCTTCCACACCGATTCGATATCCTCACTGCGTAACCGTACACACCCGTGTGTCACCGACACGCCAATAAGACGCTCGAAGATTGTGCCATGAATGAAATAGCCGTCGCCGAAACCAATGGCATAGTCGCCCATCGCTTCGGGATCGAACCGTTCATCGGCATCTTCGTCCGGGATCGGTTGACCCTCTTCAATGAACGCCCAGTCAGGTTTGCGCCACCAGGGATTGGCCAGTCGGGAATCAACGCGGAACAACCCCTTCGGAGTGTCAAACCGCCAATACCGCCCGTCGCCGGTGTCGACCAATTCGGCGCCGGTCCCCGTGGAGCAGAGCGCTTCGTACAGAATGCTGTCGACCGTGCGCACATAGAGCTTGTTGGTGTGCGTATCGATGACAAGGTACACACCACGGTGCTTTTTGACCTTCACCGGAGGCCCCAGTGTGTCACCCATCGACAAACAGCTCGATTGGGGCGAGGCCAGTTTCTGTCGCGCCTCGATGGCCAGCGAATTCATCGTCGGCGGGGAGTCCTCCCACTGAAAACCGATGCTCGGGTGAATGGTGAGCAGGACCAGCACCCCGGCGATTATGGTAAGAAATACGAGTCGTTTCATTACGGCCACCCGTCCAACTGACGCACGATAGTCACCCGATCACCAACGTCCAAGCGTTCCATGAGCCGATCCATCTGCTCATTGGTCACCGCCACGCATCCTTCGGTCCAATCGGTCTCGCGCCCGCCTTCGCCGTGGATTTGGATGCTGCCGCCAATACCGACATCGGGCGGTATGGTCCCCATCTTCCGTGCCACCTGATAACGGACACGATCGGCAAAGGTCGGATAGTCGAGGTCGAGCGCACGGTAGTATGCCGCTCCCGATTCGCGCCGCGCGATGATCCGAAACCGTCCTTCCGGCGTGGCGCCATCGCCCGAGTGCATCTTTTGGCGGCCCGAGCGATACCCCAATTCGATCGCGAAGCTCGATTCGACCATTCCCCCGTTGATTAGATACCCGCAATGGGTGGATTTGACAACCACGACCGCAGACGAATCGGTCTTCCGTGTCCAATCGAGAGTCTCCTGGAACCATTCATTCCATAATTGTGCCAGGCTGGAATCGGCCCGGTATTCGGTGTCCAGGGCGGATCGCAGCTCATCGACCGCTTCCGTGGCTTCGTCGATCGCGGTTTCAGCGGGCTCTCCTCGGGCGAGCCGTTGTTCGGCCAGGCTGACTTTGAGATCGGCCCGCGTGGCCAACGTTCGCAATGACACGGTCTTCAACGAATGGCGCAATTCCCGTTCATAGCTGTTGAGGTCTCGCCGGAGTTCATTGATGCGCTGTGTCATCTCAGCCGTGTTTTGTGCTTGGGCGAGTTCGCCCAGAGTCCCGGCCGCGTCGGCGAGGCCGATTGCCTGCGTGAAGAGAATGTCGGCCCGGTAATATGATCGCAGAGGAAGCGGCCGCTGCATCTGTGCGCTTAGCTCGGCCCAGGCGCGGTTGTGATGCTGACGGGCACTGTTCAGGATGTCGGATGCGTACGGTGTGCACACCGACTCGGCTTGACGGATTGCCCTCCAGGACGCCCGCGACAGATCGAGCGGCGCGCGGGGCGTCAGTCCGAACAGCACAATCACGAGAAGCAGGGTGGTGCCGAAGGCAGCCAAAGCTGTCGGATAATCCCGCGCTGCCCATCGTAGCAATGACCTCACCATAACTGCCCCGACCACAAATTGATCGCCCGTTGGTTGAACCACAACAGGAATCGACCGGCCTCTAGTGATACTGTCGACTGGTTCTGACGTTCTGCTGAGATCGCTCGGAGTTGGCTCGGATCCTGGCCCTTCCGGCTACCCCTCACCGGCAAGATGCCCGCACATTGCCGGTTCATCCTAAATCAAAACAGGCCCGTCATCATGACGGGCCTGCGAATTCAAAGCGACGGTTGTCTGAAACTATGGCATGTTTTCAGCAAATGCCTGGACCTTTTCTTCCACAGCGACGGCTTTCGTGTGCGCACCGTCATAATCGCCGTTGGTGAAGTCGGCTTCCGCTTCCTCTAACTGCTGAGCGAAGGCGAGCAAATCCTGCTTCATCATCTCGATATCGGCACGGTTGTCCTTACGCGGCCGAATTTTGGCCAGCCGGTCGGAGAGCGAATCCACCTGAGCGGTGGTGCGATCGATAATCTGCCGAGCCTCGTCGCGCACAATCTCAAGTTGGGCCTCGGCTTCGGTTTTTGCCTGATTGGCCAGCGCGATGGTGCGATCCAACAGCCGTTCCGCATCACCGTAATTGCGGAACAACGTAAAGCGGTCTTCCTGCTCCGCCAGTGCTGTGCGTGCGGCCTGGAGCGTGTCCTCCGCCATTTTCCATGTGTCCGGTGCATACTTGGCTGCTTTGACCGCTTCGGCCTCCGCGATGGCTGCATCAGCCTGTGTCTCGGCTTCTTCCGGCGGACTCGAACAGCCGGCAACCATGACAGCCAGCAATAAGCAGATTGACAGTGACGTTATTCGTTTCATTTCAGCTTCCCTCCCGGCTGAATGCGTGTCGGGACAGTGGACCGTGTGAGTCCGATCACTATCCTTCATACCGGAATGAATTTACTCCGGCGCGCCCCCTGCGCGAGCGAAATACATGTCACAACACACTTTGTAAACAAAAATCTCCGCTTCGTTGTCGATAGTTCGTCGTTTCCGTGTTAGTGCGACGCGCTCACAGCCCCCTCGGGTACACTTCTAACATATTGGCGTACCGTTTGTTATGATGGTTTTGCGGAGCGCCGTACGAGCATTGCAACGGATCATGTCGTCACGCGATTGCCCTATCGTCGTTTGTGTCGTATGTCACATACCGTTTTTGTCTTGAAAGAATTTCCGCTTCTGTCGTTTTTTCGTGGCTCATTCGCCGGGTTTTGACACAGTATCTCGACACGGGGGCACACACACACAATGAACGCACAAACTTCGGTTCAGGATTTGAAAGGGAAGGTCGCAGTCGTGACCGGCGGCACCAAAGGAATCGGACGGTCAACGGCGATTCGGCTGGCAGCACGCGGCTGCGACGTGATCGTTAACTACTTCCGTTCGCGCAACGCGGCGCAGGAGACCGTCGCCGAGATCGAACGCCACGGTGTGCGTGGCCTGGCCATCCGTGGGAACATCGGGAACAAGGATTTTCATCCGAAGCTGTTCGCCGAGGTGCAGGAGACATTCGGCAAAGTCGACATCCTCGTTTCCAACGCCGCCCTCGGACTGTACGCCAATATCATGGAGGTCGATCAGCGGGCGTGGGACCTGTCACTGCATACCAATGCCGAGGCGATGCTGTTTTGCGTTCAGCATGCGGTGAAGATGATGCCCGAGGGCGCGAAGGTCGTAGCGTTATCGTCGCTGGGAGCGTCGCGGTACATCCCCGGTTACGCCGCGATCGGCATCTCGAAGGCAGCGATCGAAACGTTGACAATCTACCTCGCCCATGAACTCGCCCCCAAACACATCAATGTCAATTCGGTCTCCGGCGGTTTCATCGATACCGACGCGCTGAAATCGTTTCCAAACTACGAGGACATGCTCAAAGAAGTGGTGCGGCGCACACCGTTCGGACGCGTCGGGACTCCCGATGAGGTGGCCGATGTGGTCGTTTTCCTCTGCTCGGATGCCGCTCGCTGGATCACCGGACAGGTTCTGGTCGTTGATGGTGGCTATACGCTGACATAAACCTACTCTCCCGCCATGCGTGACATTCATCATCGCAACACCCGTAATATCGTCCCGCTCGGTATCCGAATCGCCGTCTCCGATCTGGAGCAGTCGCACCGGTGGTATAAAGAAGTTCTGGGGCTGCACATGGAGATGGCCGATGACGGGCAATCGTCGGTCCACGAGATCGAACTGCCCGATGGCGCTAAAGAGCCGGTCTTCTGGCTGGTACCGGAGACGATGCCCGGCACACCAGATCCGGGAGTGAGCCTCGTCTGTCATGTCGGTCAACTGGGGAAGATCGTCACCGATTTACGAGACGCCGGAGTTACGATCGATTCGGAACCAACACTGCGTCCCGGAACCGCCGTCCCCAGCGCCATCATTCTCGACCCGGATGGGCATCGAATCGTGCTGATCGGAGATTAGGGTTATATCATGGACCGCCGAGCCCTAGCTCGGCGTACAGTCCAAAGGTCAGCTACTGCATTCGTCTCATAGCCGTCCTCGGCCATGCGCCACGGGCACCCGGTGCACCCACAGACAAAGCCCTGCATAGCTACGCAGCGCAAAGCGAACGCGCCCGAATCACTCAGCCAGCGTCAGACGCAATCGCCCCTTGTGGTGTATCTAGGGATGAGAGCAACTGAGATTCTAACTGTCTCTTTCGCTTGACAGTGGGAATACTCAATAGGGTTATTGGTAGAGTGGTTGCAAGCACGCTGGGCACCTGAGATTTGACAACATCATAGCAGGAGAGGAGGGACACTCGTCGCGCGAGCTATACCTGTCGTATCATGAACGAGGGAAGGGGGAGAGTATGCAGTACAGAGTAGGAATTGCATTGATCGCACTCAGCTTAGTGGCTGTGTCGTCGGTGCTCGGAGGGCAGCCGCCGCCGGAGCCGGGAGCGGAGCGGGGGTGGTGGTCGCACAGTCAGGTGTACGTTCCGGTCAACACGAACGCGTCTCGGGTCGCAGAGTTTGTGCGGGGCGAATTGGCGGCAATGAACTCGAAATCGGGCGATACATGGCGCTTGGAGCGACACGGGGCTGGAGGAACGCTCTTCCAGGTAAAGGGAAGAAGCGATAAACCCTACGTCGGTGATTTGGAGTCCACTGCACGACAGTTCATTGACCAATTCTGGACGATCATCACGGGACGGACAACTCTATCCGTCGACGAACCCCTGGAGATCAAGTATGTTCAGACGGGCCCCTCTCCATGGGGGGCAACACGCGTGCGATTTTCCGGATACTTTGAGGGTGTGCCGATTTGGGGGATTGGTTTCGCCGTGGACTTTGATAAGGAAGGTCATGTAGTGGGTATGGATTTTTCACCACTATCCCATGTCTGGATGACGGAACTCCCCACTCCGAGGCCATTCGACGACATCGCGGCACAGCTTGTAG
>WJJR01000142.1 GCA_014729565.1 Candidatus Zixiibacteriota bacterium
CTCCCACACTTGTTCACGTGTCCGGGCATCGATGATCCAGCCCCAGTCGACCATGATGTCTTCGGACTTGTAGAACTCGCCGATGCCGTAGAGTTCGAGTTCGGCTTCCTCGTCGAGTGCAAACGCCTGCGACAAATAGGCATCATTGCGGGGACGCGTCAGGTCGATGTCGGGTTCGAGTCGGCCTGTCCCCATCGCCACGGTCGACACGTTGCCGTCGCTGCGAATTTCGATTCCCAATTTGCGAATCAGGTAACGCAGTTCGTCGTTGCTGAGATCGTGCTTTTCGTTTTTCATCCACTTGCCCAACGCATCGAGCAGGTCTTCCAATTCCTGGTTGAACTTCTCGTTGTCTTTCTCATTACCGAGATCGATGTTTCCGAAGTCGAAATGGTAACCGTCGAAGTAGTACGGACGGTTGGCGTAGTAGTACACTTCGTACACGCCCGGCTTCAGATCGATATCGTCATCGAAGCGACGCAGCCATTCATTGTCATCCACCGCTTCGGTGAATTCCTCGTCCATCGACCACACCAGCTCGCGGCTGGCGGCGTCGATGATCCACGGATACGCGAACATGGCTTCGCCGCGTTCGTGCTCCGCCCCGATGGCAATGACCTGAATGTCGCCGCGACTCTTTAACTCGAAGGCGGCCGACTGGAGTTCCCCCGGCTCGACATCGTCGATATCGATGATCACGTCTTGGGCGTGGGACACAGTCCAGCACCCGGCGGTCAGAAGGACCGCCGCACACAGCCGTGTCACGGTTGATCCGATCTTGCGAGTCATTGGCCTCACGCACCTTACCGGTTGTATTTCACCCTTGAAAGGACACGAGACACCAACCCTGGCATCACAGCGTGTCCTTCCTCACTGGCTTAGATACGAATCTCTCCATCTGAAGTTGCGTCACCACACCACTTTCAACTAAAGAATCAGTGGTCGTAAGATACTAAACCGCAACGGCTTGCTCCAGCACGGTCCGGGTTCCTTCGCTTTGTGCCATTCCCCGGCTAGAAACTGGTCTGGCCGGTGAACTTAAACGACCCCAAGTGCATCGCCGGCGCGGCGATACAGCCCAACGAGTCCCACCAGGCATTGATCAGCTCCCGCTCGGCCGAGATCGCCTTGATCGTCCCGAAGGCCCGCAGCATGCTGTCGGTGAAACGCAGGTTCTTCACCCCGCCACGCAGACGGCCGTTTTTGATCCGCATCAAGCCATCGCGCGTCATCCCGGTCAGGACCGCCTGGGGGGTGTTGATGAACCCGTTGATGTAGTGAAAGCGCGTCACCAGCAGGCCATTCTCCACATTACTGATCATCTCCTTGAGATTGGACTGCCCCGGCGCGATGAAGAGATTCAGCGCGATGCCGCCCTCGCCGGTGGCGTCGGGTGTCAGCGAATGACCGGTTGACTGTGTGTCATCACGATGCGCCGACATCGAATCGTACACGACTCCCCTGGCAACACCGTGGGTAAGCAGATCCACCCGACGTTTGGGAACGCCCTCGAAATCAAACGGGAAGGCGATCGCCGACGTGTCGGTCCCGTCATCGTAGATCGTGAGATTCTCCCCGGTCACCTGTTCACCGATGCGTCCCGACATGAACGAGGTGTTTTCCTGAAATGCCTTCGATCCGAATCCGATGTAGTTTACCCATTCGAAGATCGATCCCACTGCGGCCGGCTCAAGAATGACTTCATAGTCGCCCGCAGTCAGTTCCTCTGGATCTTTGCATTTGACCGCTTTGGTAATGGCCGTGGTCGCAATCTTGCTGAAATCGATCTCGTCGATGTTGCGTGCCAAGCCCTCGGCATACCCCGACGAGTTTTCTTTCATCGCGATGAGGTTGATCGCCGCGGAACTGAGCGGGTGATATGCTGCCACGCCCTTGGAATTGACCACCGCGATTTCACCGCACCCGGTCGACAACGAGCCGGCCACCATACAGTCTTTCTTCGCCGCCCGATTGATGATCGTGCGCACCTTGGCGGCACGTTGACGCGGTGTGAATCGCGCGGTCTTCTCGTGGTAGGTGTCCAGTTGTGCGTAATCCGACGGTCCCGGTAAGGACACGAAATCCGGATTTGGCTTTTGCACCTTGGCGATCTTGGCCGCCATTTTGTACGCTTTACGCAGATCCGTCTTACTCAAGCTGTTGGTCGCCGCCACGCCGATCTTCTGATCGGTAACCACGCGGAAGTACACCTTGGTTTGGGTTTCCGACACATTTTGATGAATCGTCGAGTTGGCATACCGTGTCAGGTGGGATTCCGACCCCAGGAAGACCGCTTCCGACTGATCGCCCAAATTGAGTTCAAGTGTTTCCTTCAAGCGGCTGATGATTTTGTCGCGTCCGATCACTGGCTCACCCCCACGGTTACATTGTGAAAGCGTGCCGGCGCCGCACCGTGTGCCACGCGCGACGTTTGCATCGGCTCGCCCTTGCCGCAATTCGGCACACCCCAGATGTGCCAGTGGTTGCGATTACAGATCGCATCGCACGAGTTCCAGAACTGCGGCGTGATGCCGGTATAGAGGGGATTCTTGTAGATCTGTCCCTTCTTTCCGCCCTTGATCTCCCAGGCGGCCTCGAGACCGAACTGGAAATTCAATCGCTGATCGTCAATCGACCACGACTTGTTCGTATCGAGGAACAACGCCCCGTCGGAATCGGCCATCAGCGCGTCCAACTCGGCATCGCCCGGCTCGAGATTGATGTTGGTCATGCGAATGAGCGGTACCCGGTTCCACCCGTCGGCGCGCATTGTGCCATTGGATCGCTGATTGACGCGTGGTGCGGTCTCCCGCGACGTCAGGTATCCGACGAAAATCCCGTCGCGCACAATATCGAACCGCTGTGCGGGAACGCCCTCGTCATCGAAACCGAATGACCCCAGTCCCCCATGTACAGTGGCATCGCCGACGATCGTGACAATCGGCGCTCCGTAACGGAATCCGCCCATCTTGTCGAGCGTCAGGAAACTGCCGCCGGCCAGGGAAATCTCGGTGCCGAGCACGCGATCCAACTCGACCGGATGCCCGCACGACTCGTGCACCTGCAGCGCCATCTGCGAACCGTTGATGATGATCGTCCGCTCTCCCGATGGACAGGGTGGTGCAGTCAACAGTTCAATCGCCTCTTCGCGCACACGTTCGGCATGACCGACCAGATCCATCCGTTCGATGAATTCGTAGCCGGCGGTCCCCCAGTCGCCACGATGCGAATTCGGGTACGACCGGCGTTGGACCTCACCATCGCCGACCGCAGTGCACGTGTACCCCGCACCGCTCTCGGTGATCGTCTGGTCGATCTCGGCGCCGTCGGTTGACACGAAGATCTTGCGTGTACGAATGAAATCCATGGTCGATTCGGCCACGCGCACCTTCGGGTTCTTCTTCAGAATCGAATTCACCTTCGCGAGGACTTTGACCTTTTTCGACAGCGATACTCTGAACGGATCGGTATCGAATGGTGTCTCGAATGTGCCTTTGACCGGCTCCTGCTCTGCCAGAATCACATCCTCACGCTTGGTCAAGGCACTCGCTTTGGCGATTTGGATCGCCCGGTTGGCCACCTTGCGCATTTCACCGGCGGTACAGACGGCCGATGACGCAAATCCCCAGGCGCCGTCCATCAGTACACGAATGCCGAATCCCTGATCGACGTCGTTGGTCAATGTGTCGACCGTGTCGTTGGTCAGTTGGATGGCCTCGCGCGTGGTATGGACATAGCGCACGTCGCCGTACGTTACCCCCTTCGACCGGAGAAACTCGGCGGCATCTTTCAGTCTATCAATCATAACCCTCCCTTATGTCCGTTCCCTGCGACGTCGCAGATAGGAGAACATACCGGGCCAACGGAAGGCAGTCAATGACCGGGCGGGGCGTGTAGACAGGTCAAATCGGCGGGCGTGCCGGACGGGAGGCCGCCCGGGTGGCGAAATGAGTGGCCGTGTACGGGTCACGGTCAGCCAGCCACTTCGCAATCCAGGCGCCGGAGAATGTGTCTCCCGCGCCGGTTGGATCGGGAATCGGCTGACGTCGTCCCGACTCGAACTCACGCATCTGCCAGCCGCGGCCTTTGCGGAAAACGCCAAGTGATCCACGATCGGCGCGTGTCACGATCAGACACCGACACCGTCCCGGCCACAAAACGGTATTGGCCCAATCACGAACGGCATCTGTTCCGGCGGTGCGTCGGGACAGGATTTCGAATTCGCGTTCATTGACTTGAATGACATCAGCGCAGTCGATCATTCGTTTCCAGTGCGCCGGACGGCGTTCGTAGCGGGTGCCGTCGCCTCGCCGGCCCAACAACAAGCTGTGCACATCAATGTAGATTGTCCCCCGATACTCTCGTCGGAACCGCTCGAGATCGCGAATCGCGACATCACGCCCGGAAATGTAATTGATGAGAGTGATGTCGGCTGTCAGTGCGGGCCGAAGCCGTGTCCACGTCAGCGGTGGAACACGGTAGAGCAAGCGCTCATCGCGATGATCGGGACCATGATACCGCAGACGGCACAGATTGCCGCGCCGGTTGAGTGGTACCAGTCCATCGGTGTTTATCTGACGATGTCGCGCCAGCCACCCTTCCACCGGTTGTTTGGCATCCGTACCCAGATGCGCAATCGGCGTGATGGTCAGTTGCGATTCGCCATGACGCAGTAGGGCTGCGACATTGAACAGAATGCCGCCCCAACCGTGACGGTTCCGAATACCTGTGCCGGCCACGTCATCACGGTTAATCGATCCGACCACGGCGACATGAAGGGCGTTCGACATCGGATCGGACGGACTTACGATGCCTCAGTGTCGGGGATGAAACGCTGCAACGCCGTCCACACCTGATCGGTGTCGATCTCGGTGAGACATTCAATCGGCTTGTCGGTGCGCCAGCATTCGTTCTTGTAACAGGGGGCACAGAACAGCGGATGCTTGATCGTAATTGCGACGTTGCTGTACGGCCCGACCTCTTCGGGATCGCCGGGCCCTGACAACACCACGGCATTGGCTTTAACAGCAGCCGCCAGATGCGCCAGCCCGGAATCGTTGCCCACAAATGCCGCCGAACGTCGAACCAACTCACCGGCCGTTGGCAAATCGCTTTCGCCGGCGAGATTCACAACATCGTCGCACTTGCTGAGCATCAGCACCTGGTCACACAACTGGCGATCGCCAGGCGAGCCGAGTAGCATGACATGTCCGCCAGTCGTCTCGCACCACCGTCGTGCAATCTCGGCAAACCGTCCCTGCATCCACATCTTGTTGGCTTGCGCCGCGGCGGGCGCCATTGCCAGAATCGTTTTCGAATCCTCGAGGGAGTAGTCTTCCAACGTCTCGGTTGCGCGAATCTGTGCGTTCTCGCCCGGGGTGTAGTAGAAGACCGGATTGATGTCGGCGTCGGGATACTGCAACCGCAGCAACTCCAGATATCCTTCGACTCGATGCGGCCGCTTGCCATCCTTCTTGTACGGTTTTGCTTTGGAGAGCAGCAATCGCCGGCCTTCCGACGAGTACCCGATCCGTTCGGGAATCCACGCGTGCCACATCATCAACGCCGACCCAAACGACGTCGGCAGAATGAACGCCGTACGAAACATCCCCGGACGCATCCGTCGGCCATTGTACAACACGGACTTCCGTCCCCGTGGCCCGTACAATTCGTCGAGAATCAACACGCGATCAATCGTGGGGACATCACGGTACAGCGGTGCGATTCCTGCCGGACACAGACACGAGATTGTCGCATCGGGTGCGGCACGACGGAGCGCATCGAAAAACGGCAATGCCATCACCGCATCACCCACCCAATTGGGTGAGCGTACCAGAATCGCATTCTCTTTGGTCGGCTTTGCCATCATCAGTCCCGCCACCGCCGGTGTGTCCAGAGCCACTGTCCGGGACTCCGGCGGACATGTTGTTCCAGTCGCGTGGTCAGCTCCTGTGTGATCGTGCGCACGTCGCGCTCGGTATCGCCGGTGGCATCATACACAATCGGCCCGTCAATAAAAGTGGAGAATCGGCCATTTTGGTATTGCTCCAATACACCTGATAGTATCGGACATCCGAAGCGCACGGCCAGTGCCGCCGGTCCGCGCGGTGTCGATGCCGGCCGTCCAAAGAACTCGACGTCGATCCCCTCGGCCCCTGTATATTGATCGGCCAAAATGGCCACAAATCGCTTTCTGGCCAACGAGCGCACAATCCCCTTCGTCGCCACCTGGGTGTGAATCACGCCGACACCCATCGCCGCCCGGCAGCGATTGTAAAACGCATCGACCAGCGGATTACGCATCGGCTTGACCACAACGTCGATTTCATACCCCAATGCTCGAATCCATGCACCGAACACTTCCCAATTGCCGAAGTGCCCCGACACCAGCACTGCGCCCTTCTGTCGCTCCATCGCTTCACGCAGTACGGTGGGATCACCGTCGACTCGCTCTAACAACTCATTCTGTCTTGTGCGCCCGAAACGCAATGTTTCGACAGCGGTCTGTCCCATTGTCTGAAATGTCTGACGGACAATTGCGTTGATCTCAGTATCATTGAGTGTGTCACCGTAGGCACGGGCGATGTTCTCATGCGCAATGGCCCGTCGCCGTTTCCAGAGCTTGCCCACGAGCGTCCCGACTCCGCGTCCGAATGCCAGCGCCGCCCGACGTGGCAGCACACGTGCCACGAACGCAAACACACGCACCGCCGCATACTCGAGCCGGTGTTTCAGTGTCACACGTTCAGACACGGATACGTTAGCGCCCCGGGCTGGAATCGTCGTGTTCGGAACCGCCGGGTCTCTGAGGACGTTGGATGTCGAACGGCGCATAGAGCACATCTTCGAGGTCTTCCTGGCGTTTCCAGTCGGCCAACCGTCTCTTCGAGCGGCGGCGTTTCCAGATGTAGAGGGCAACAAAGATCAGCGCGGCGAAAATCCAAAACAGAATCGTGTCGCCCAAAAACGACGCCCAGTTGAACCGCTCGCTCAAATACTCGGCGAATTCCTCCTGATAGGCGGCATAGTCGGCGCCGGTGGCGGCCATAAACGCCGCATCCCAGTTGTCGCCGTCCTGCATCGTCCTGGCCAGCAGCATCAATCCATCCCAGCCGTACTTCTGCAGGAAGTGCCCCATCGCCAGGTACGACTGGATGTACGCCAGCTCCGCCCGCGCACCCTGGAATGAATTGACACCATTGATATCAGACAGCGGAATCGTGCTGCCCGTAAAGACCGCGCGCGCCACTTTCCAGTCGTCGCCGAAGTTCCACTCGTGCGCAAATTGCTGTGCGTATCCCTCGTGCACCCAGCGCGGCGGACGGTGCCCGCCCAAAATCAATTCCAGATGCAAATGCGCCAATTCATGCCGGAGGATATTGGCCAGTTGACCACCAATCGGATAATCGCGCGGAGAACGCAACGCGATCAGATTCTTTTCGGTGATGGCAACACCGATTCCCCAATCGGGAAAGTGGCCGCCGGCGATCGAATCGAACGTCTGCCCCTTCATAACATAGACAACGTCGATTGTGTCATTGAACCCGAGACCACTGCGGCTCTTCAGCGTCTCATGCGCCTCGGTGATGATTTGCTGCGTTCGTTCTCGCAACTCCGGATCGGCGCCAACCACCTGAACGCCGAATCGGTTTTCCGGCTGCGCCTTCCCGTAAACAGAGACAACTCCACAGACGATTACGCAAAACATCACGATCACTGCACGAAACGACGATTGCAGGGAACGGCCGAACATCATCCGTCATCCTTCTTCTTCTTGAACAGGCCCTTCAACAGATCGCGCGCCTTGTCTTCGATCGTCGTCGTATCGTCGGTGAGTTTCTTTTCGATGATGTTCTTCAGCACCGTGGTACCAGCGTCGGCGACATCGACGTTAATGGTTGGGCTGGTTACGGTACCGGTCAGGTCGACTTTGAAGTTTGATCCCTCGAGCATTTGCGCCCACTGCTGCTTACCGGCATCGGTAAGATTGACATTGATGTCGTAGTCGAGTGTCCCGTCGAATCCATAACTGCCGCTGGCGATCCAGTGCGCCTGGTTCGTCACCATGCCCAGCGTGTCGGTAATCAACCGTCCGTTATCGATACGATACGAGACGATCAAATCCTGAATCGTGCGTGCCTGATCCAACTCCGAGAACCCGATGCGCTGTCCCACACGCGCCAGCAGCGGCGCCGATTCCAACCGTCCGTCGGAAAGCAAGGCACGGCCGCTGCCATGCAGGGTGTTGAGGATCTCGTCGGCTTCGTCACCCGAACCGGCGAATTCGCCGACAAAACGGATCCGTCCGAACAACCCGCCGGCCCAGCCGAGGTAACGCGAGAGAAAGTCATTGGTCTGAATCGAATCGGCGTCAACGCGCGCAGCAAACGACGGGTTCTCCCAGTCGCCGATATCCCAGCGCAACGCCCCTTCGGCAAAGCCACCGAGCACTCGTCCCCTAATCGGATCGAGCGTGAGAATGTGATCGCGGTATGCATAGGGCGACCGTATCGCCGTATATGTCAATTCATTGAAAATCGCGGTGTCACAATCAAACGTCCCAGTGGCCGCGAACAACGGCAGTTCAAACGGAAGAGTATCGGGCACAATGGCAGGCACCAGTGCCGTATCGCCTGCGATTGCGGTATCAACAACCGGCTCCTCTTCGGCCATGAGTTCATCGATATTTAGATACGGGGAGGTAATCTCCAACGTCGCGCGCGGCACATGCGGCGGTTCGAATGACGCCAGTGCAGCAGGAACAATGTCGGCGACATTGCCGCGCATCATCCCCGACGAATGTCCGGCATCGACTTGTGTGCTGCGAATCGTTACATCCTCGCCGGTGAATTCCCAATCGAGTGCCACCGTGACCGTGTCCACCGGCCATGATGCATCAACCATCGTGAGACGGTCCGATTTCACTGGTCCGGAAATGCGCCATTGTTTGTAGTTCGTTAGCGGTCCGAACGCGTTCAAGTCGGCTGTGATCCGTCCTGTAATCCATCCGGTGTCGGTCGTATCAGTCAACGCCATCAACTCGGCGAGGCTGGCATCGAGATTCACACGTGCGGAC
>WJJR01000143.1 GCA_014729565.1 Candidatus Zixiibacteriota bacterium
GAATACCACAGCGCGAGAAATGCCACATCCTCGATTCCCGACCGCAAATAGGACTGCCCCACAGCGGCCACACGGACCGGCTGCGTACCGAGGATGTACGACATCATCGAAATGTCGTGCGGGGCAAACGACCACATGGCGTTTTCGATTTCGCGCACACGTCCGAGGTTCGTGCGGGTCGCATAAAGGTAATAGACGGGTCCGAGCCCGTCTTCCTCGACGTGCGCTTTCAGCCAATCGACCGCCGGGTGGTACATCATGATGTGTCCCACCATGAGAATGCGTCCCGCCTCTTCGGCTTCGGCGGTCAGGCGGCGGCCCTCGTCAACGTCCAGCACCAATGGTTTCTCGACAAATACATCTTTCCCGTTCTTGATGGCCGTCGAGGCGAGGGCGTAATGTGTCTCGGGAGGTGTGGCGACCACAACCGCATCAACGTCGGCGTTGAGCACGTCGTCCGGATTGGCCGTCAACTCCAGTCCGTCATATTGGTCGCGGGCGCGGTCACGGGCCGCCTTGTCGGTGTCACTGGCAATCGGAACCACCGATGCCGGTCCGTGATAAAACTCTCGCAGGAGGTTCTTCCCCCATGCTCCCAGCCCGATCACGCCAACGCGAATATTGTCCTGTCCTGCCATATCGTCGTGTCCAATCCTGTAATCGGTAATGAATCAGTTCCTCTTACGCCAACCGTGCCGAAGCTCCGTCCACACCGCGCGCAGTGCGCGATACTGCTCGGGATCCCGGCGGCCAAGCTGCGCAAAGTACTCGCGCGCCACCACCACCGCCAGCACCAATGCAAACATCGATACGAAAGTTGCCACACCGATGATCGATCGCATCGGACTGACCTTCTCTCCCCCGCCGACGGCGCGATCCAGAACCGAAAACGAGGGCGTGTCGCGCTGTTCCTGAATGCGGGCGTTTTCGTATTCGGCCGACAGCAGTGTATACAGATTCTCGGCGACCTTGAGTTCACGCGTAATGTCGGCCAACTGCTGCACCAGGTGAGGCATCTTGCTCAACCCGGCGGCAAAGCCGATTGACGTGTCGCCCGGGTTTGATTGAATGGCATCCAGCCGCCGCTGTGTCTCGCGAATCCGCGAGCGCAGGTGTTGGACCTGGGGATGTTCCGCCGAATGCGTCTGCTCCAACACCGACAATTCGATTTCGTCAGCAGTCAACTGCGCCTGCATCGCAGCGGCATTCTCGATCATTTGCTGGATCTGTGTCTCCAGCGCGACGGTTCGGTGTTCGTTTTGGAACTGCTCCAGGCGCTCTGCGGCGGCTTCCATGTCGGCTTCGGTCTCGACCAGCCGTTTTTCGACGAATTCCCGTGTTCGACGGGCCTTGGTATTGACGATTTGGCGATTCACCCGGTCCGCTTGCAGAACCATCCCGTTGGCCAACGTATCGGCAAAATGACGATCGGTGCTGTGCACCCACGCTCTGACGATCCCGGAGAGTTCCACTTCGGCGCCGCTATTCACTTTAAGTGTAATCGACGCGGCGTCGGGAGTTGTCTGCCAACGTTCCGCCAGACTCATTTTCGATACGAGGGAATCGCGCACCGTGCGGGACGTCACCACGGCAGCGAGGATGTCGGAGGGGGTGGCCATCACGGGGAGCGCCATGCCGCCGCCGGCCATCAGGCTAATCTCATCCCACGGCATGTCCATGCTCTGAAATGTGCGTTCCGGCGGCAGAATTGTGACGGTCGACCGATACGTGTTGGGAAACAGAAACGAAATGAGGACCGCCAGAGCCGCCGTCACCAACGGTATGACGACCAGTGCCCGAATGTTCTGAGCGAGTACCAGACCGACGCGCCACACGCCCGGTGTGCGTTCGGCGGTATCCTCGGGGTTCGATGTGTACACCGGCGGCCTGTTGGTCATGTGATTAACATCATCGTGTTGCATGGTTAGTTGACTGCCTGATCGATGACCAGATAGATGGTTGCCAGGTTCGCGGTCACGACCAGGGCATCCTTGAACCCCTGCCAGAAATCAATCCCACGTTTCGTCGGAACGACAATCAAATCGCCGGGAGTGATGTCCCTCACACTACCGCGCTTCACGGTGGCCCCGGTTCCGCCTTTGACCACGAACGATCCGCCGCGATCGGCGCGCCAGGCAAATCCGCCGGCACGATCCAGATAGTAGTCGAATCCCTGCCCCGACGAATGAGGCACCAGCCCGGGCCGAACGACGCGTCCGATCACACTGACGAACGGGGAATGCGGCGGCACCGTCACCACGTCGTCGTCGGATAGAAAGACGTCGTAGTCGCGGTCCCGCTGGACGAACAGTTTGATAAAGTCGGTTGAAATGCGGCCGGGCACGGAAATGGCGTCGGCCAGCAGCCAATCGCTTTCCGCCTCGGTCAGCAATTCCTGCGGAAGCTGTTCGAGCCGTTGGCGGTATTCGGTCTCCCACTCCGGCAATTGTCCCCGGGCCACGCGAATGTTGCCAAGATCGGCCTCCGGCGTGAATCCACGCGCCGAATCGACCAGGGACAGGAGTGAAACGTTCCGTCCGGGAAACACATAGATCCCCGGTCGCAAGACTTCGCCTTTGATCTGGACGGATGAACTGCGCCGATAATCTTCCACGCCGCGGACAATCACGTGATCATCGGCCGCGAGCGGTGTCGCGATCCAATCGGTGTAACTGGTGCCGGATTCCCAGGGCACACGCGTGGCGACAGTATCGCCCTCTTCAAATCGCCATAACTCGACGTCGTTGGTGTCGGCGTTGGGGGCGAAACCATAGGCCAATTCGATCACGTCACCGACCGTCTCGCCGTCGACAAACTCAAACTCTTTGGGCTCTTTGACCGCGCCGGAAATGCGCACATTTCCCCACCGTCGATCATGGACCGGAACGACCAGAATGTCGCCCTCCCGGATGTAGGGATTCGATGATTGATCGCCCAAGCGGGAGAAGGCCGCCAAGTCTACGCGAATCGTGTCGTCCTCGCGGATGAGATGGACGCCGCGCTGGGAGGCATTCGGTGCGAGCCCCGCCAGTTCGATCGCTTCCGACGCGCGGGTATTCGCGGTGACGGTTTGCAGCCCGGCGCGCGTGACCGCACCACTCACCGCCACGCGAAAGCGGCGGACTTCGAGAAGAGAAACCGATACCTCAGAGTTCGGGTAGTATTCGCGCAGAAACTGGACAATGGCTGTCTTCGCTTCTGCGAGCGACAGCTTCGCCACAGACACCGGCCCAATTGCGGGAATGAACACATTACCTTCGGGATTGACTGTGACGTCGATTGTTGAGGGCGTTTGGCCGGCGATGCCGATGCCCAGACGGTCTCCCGGACCAACAATATAACGTGTGCGATCAACCACACGGTCCAGGTAGGCTGGTCCTTCCAGCGACGGCGCCTTTGGTTCGGGTTCGGGCTGTGGCTCCTCGATAATGATCACCGGGTCGGTTCCACGCTGCGTCTGTGTCTTCGCCTGACCATACGCAGTACTATTCACTGCCAGAAGGGACACAAGCCCGAGGCCAAGTGTTAGGTGAGCTATTGTCGGTCTAATCATCGTCCTCATATCTCTTGTCTGCCGCTAGACCTCCGCATCGACGTCGGCCGTTTGCAGCGACTCCTCATCGACTTTGGCCCATTCGGCGATGCGCTCACGCCATTCCTCCACCAATGCTCCCGACCGCCACGGCTGATCGGACTCGGCCGTCAGCTCAAAGTGTGCGGTGCGGCGGTGAGGCGCCATCCAAATCCAGCCGTCGTCCAACTCCAACCGGACCCCGTCGACGAGTTGCCGGCGATCGTCGCTCGTATGTTCCATGATACGGCGCATCAACGATCCCTTCAGATTCCACGGACACGAGACACTGGCCTGGACAATCGCACCGGTTTGGCACGCCGACGCGAGATCGGTGAAATCGGATTTCGTACGCGCCAGCCATTCGAACAGTCGGATCACGTTCACAATGGCATCGGCGCCGCGTTGGCGTGGCGGAAGAATAAAACCGCCACGTGTGCCGCCCACAAAGTCATTTGTGCCAGTGGCCGCCGCGCGCATTAATGACAAATGGTCATTCTTCACGCGCACAACGGTTCCATTGTGCGCGGCCGCCAGCCGTTCGATGTGGGAGGGTGCCGTGACGGGCACAGCGATCCTTGTCCCCGGATGCAGTTGCCAAAACAACGACGCCATCGTCACCAGCAGTTGCTGTGAACTGATCGGACTCCCCTGGTGATCGACCGTGTCGAACCGTTCGCCGGCGGGATTAATCGAGACACCCAAATCATAGCCCACGGCATTGACGATGCGCGACAACGGACCGTGTTCACGGATGGGGAAGGTCGCGGTGGACTGGAGGGGTTGAGAGTTCAGCGAAATGGTCTCGATCCCCAGATCCGCCAGCAGCGACGGCAGGATCTCCCCGACGTAGCCGTTGTTGTAGTCAATGACAACACGATACCCCATGGCCCGGATCGCATCGCGATCAATCTCGCGCAGAACGGTATGACGGTACCGTTCCAACACACCTTCCGGATATTCGATGATGCCCATATCGACCGGATCGGCACGGCGAAAGTCTTCGCTGGCAAACAAGCGTTCAATCGATTGTGCGCGGCCGGCCGGAAGATCGAAACCATCACCGTCGAAAAAGATAGCATCGGTGGACAGCGGCTCATCCGGTGTCGAACGGACGTAAATTCCGGCGCGGGCGTCGCTGCGTTTCAGTTCGGAACGGAGGATCGGGACAATCGTATCGCGCAGATCGCGGATGTTGACGCCGGACGATGACACACCTGACTTCAGCGCTTCCGCGACGGCACGGGCTTCGGCCGACCGGTCGCGGCCGATAATGATCGATTCATTCGTTTTGAATTGGGAGGCAAAGGCGGCGCCAAGGCGCGCGGCAAATTCGGGTGTGAACTCGCGGTTCGTGAGACCCGAGACTTTGGCGTCGGTAAACAACTCGCGACTGTATTGCTCCCCCCACACGATGCTGGAGGAGACGATGGCGCCGTCCTCTACGCGCTTGCGAGGCCAAATGCGGCAGTTGGCGTGCACAATGACATCCGCGCCGAGTTGGCACAGTTCTGAGACGATCGTCTTTTCGCGCAAGATGCTGCTGCGGCCGATGCGTGAACCGGTCTGGACAATGGCCTCATCGACACGTGCACCGCCGCCAACGGTCACGGCCGACCAGAGCACCGAGTTCCGGACACGGGCGCCCGCCCCGACAACACTTCCCGGTCCCAGCACGCAGTTCGCCAGTTTTGCACCGGCTCCGACCGACGTACGACCGCCAAGCACGACCGTGCCGTCCAGTTCAACATCGTCGGCAATAACGCAGCTCGGATCGGCAATCAGAGTACCACCATCCCGCTGCTGCGGTGAGTTGTCCCAAATCGGCTGGATCGTCCCGTCCAGGAGATCATGATGCGCGGCGGCGTATTCGTTGACATTGCCCACATCGCGCCAATACCCGGGACTGATGTAACCATACAGGCGGCGTCCCTCGGCCAGGAACTGGGGAAACACATCTTTGCCAAAGTCGAGCGCCGTCTCGGTAGGCAATGTCTCCATGAGCTTACGCTCGAGGATGTAGATGCCGGTGTTGATCGTGTCGGAGAAGACTTCGCCCCACGACGGTTTCTCCAGGAAACGCGTAATGCGCCCATCGGGCTGAGTCACCACAATGCCAAACGCCAGTGGGTTTTCCCGGCGCGTCAAGACCATCGTGGCTTCGGCGCCGGAGCGCTCGTGAAAGGCAAATGCTTCGCTCAAGTCGATGTCGGTGAGCACATCACCCGAGATGACAATGAATCGGTCGGCCAATTGGGGCACGGCATTGCGCACGCTTCCGGCGGTACCGAAATCGGCATCAGGCCGAATGTACTGCATACGGACGCCGAGTTGAGACCCGTCGCCAAAGTACTCCGTAATCGCCTCGGGCTGAAAATACAGTAATCCGATCATGGAGTTGTGCCCATGACGTCTGAGCAGTTGAACCACATACTCCATCAGCGGCCGATTGGCCATGGGCACCATCGGTTTTGGAACAGAGACGGTCAGTGGTTTCAGGCGTGTGCCAAACCCACCGGCCATTATAACGGCAGAACTCGAAGTCGTCGGCATTGGTGTAATCCGTGCGGTGCGTTACAATTGACGTCCTGGTACAAGTCTGCGTTTCGTTCACTCTTCATTTCTCGACTGGCAGATAAGCGGTGAGTGGCCCACCAGGCACGCAACACAGCCGGCTATACCCGTCGACCTCCTACGAAGCCAAGTTGTCCCGCTAATGGCAAGCCCGAAGATAGAGATTTGACGCTGTTCGCCAAAACGAGACCACGAAGCCACTGACCGCCATCAATCACAATACCGGCTAAACCGATTCAGGGAAGGGTCTTGCCTAGACCGGCCAGAATCGACTGAAAGCGTTCCGGCTGTTCGATCAGGTCGCGCGCGGCGGCCAGGCTCGGGTCCAGTTCGATCATGGCTTCCAGTTCTCCGGGGTCGGCAACCTCGACGTGACGCAGGCGCTCCTCCCAAAGGTGACGCAAAATGCCGGGGGCCTCCCGTCGAAAGCGCAGCCAGTTGTCCTCATCAACGGCGTCGCGCAGCTCTCGGATCAATCGCCCATGGTTGTGTGATATCTGAAAATCCGAGGCGGAGTCGGACAACAGTTCCAAAATGCTCTGACCGGTACCTTCGGGACGCAAATCCCGTCCGGACATCCATCGCGCCAGGTCACGCATCATACGCGACGAATCCTCCACACCGGTCGCCGGCCAACGGTCGGCATGGGCGACGACATACTCGGTGGCGATCCCCTCCCGCATCATCATTTGTTCCCACGGTCCGCCACCGGACTCCGGGACTTCGATATCGGCCGCCAGTCCGGTTCCCACCCAGTGGCCACCGGCAACGAGCGAATCGAACTGGACGCGGGCGCGGTGCGGATTACCGATGCGCTCCCCCGACGGGGTGATGTAATAGGCCGTCGAGAGACGCAACCCGCCACCATTCGACAAGGGGAAAACGTTCTGGACCCAGCCCTTCCCGAAGCTGCGGCGGCCGACAATGACCGCGCGGTCGGCATCGCGGAGACTGGCCGCCAGAATCTCGGCCGCCGATGACGACAACTCATCCTGAACGATGACGAGCGGCTCCTGGTAGATAGGCAACGCGGATGTCCGAAACTCGACGGAGTCTTCCGCCGATGCTCCCACCAGAGTACACACGAGGGACTGCCGTTCCTGGAACAGGCCGGCGGCAGTCACAGCTTCGGAGACAATACCGCCCGGATTCCCCCGTAGATCGAGAATCAACCCCACCGTTTCTTCGACACGCAGTTCCTCCACTAATGCTGCAAGGCGGTCACCGGAGCCGTTGGTGAAGTGTTCCCAACGGATGTACCCAATCCCTGATCTTGTGACTCCGACAAGCGGAAACGGGTCGATCGCCACATCGCGCGGGATGATCGACAGCTGACGCTCGATACCGTCGGGCGCCATGATCGTCATGTCGATCGGTTCGTTGTCCGCGCCGCGAACAATTCCGACAAGTTCATCGGGCGACAGGTCAAAGCTTGTCTGCCCATCCACCGAAACGATCCGGTCGCCGGGGCGCAATCCCGCTTCCTCGGCCGGTGACTGTGGCATCACGTCAATAATGTAGATGCGCCCCTCGCGGCGACGGATCTCGACGCCGAGTCCGTGGTATGCGCCGGCGGTTTCCTCGGTCAGAAGATTCAGCTCGGTCGGCGTAAGATACCCGGAGTATGGGTCGAGCACGGAAGTCAATCCGTCGGCGGCGGCCTGCGCAATCGTTTCGGCGTCAACATCGAGCGGTGAATTGGTCAGGATGATGCGGGCGGTCGCCGTCAGCTCCACCGCTCCCTGGTAGCGATCGCTGGTGCGAAGCCACTCCAGAGAGACGATGAGCAAGGCGACGACAATCAGTGCGATGACGACACCGCGCTTGGTGAGCTCGCCGCGCCGGGATTGACGTTCCCACCCGGTCGCACTGGTGTCTGTCTGAGTGATCATCCCCATACTACACATGTTGGCCTTGTCTGATCCGCCGGTCGATCTGCGACTTCGCTTCCTGAAAGACACGGTCGATTCCGATCGCCGAGTCGATCACGCACAGGCGGCGTTGGTTGACCGAGCGGCGCCGGTATTCGGCTCGCACGTTGCGAAAGAACGTCTGTGATTCCCGCTCCATCCGATCGGGCTCGAGCCTGGCCTTGCTTTTGCGCCGGCGAGCCTCTGCCTCCGTCACCGTCAACATAATGGTCAAATCGGGCTTAATACCATTGCGCGCCAAACGATCGGCCGAAATAACATCGCGTGCCGGCAATCCCCGTCCACCGATCTGATAAGCCAGTGTTGAGAGACTGAAGCGATCGGAGAGGACGAGATCGCCACGCTTGAGCGCCGGACGAATAACTTCTTCGACCAGTTGCGAGCGAGACGCAAGATACAAGAACAACTCGGCCTGGGCCGTCAGGTTGTCGTGGGTATCCAACAATATGCGGCGTACCTGTTCCGAGAGTCGTGTCCCGCCGGGTTCGCGAACCGTGGTGAGCGGGTGTCCTTCGCGCCGATAGGCATTGGTCAGATCGCGCACCAGGGTTGATTTCCCTGACGCATCGAGTCCTTCGATCACAACAAAGCATCCGCGGCGCACTGAATCCTCTCGGTTACCCGCCATGATGATATCGGAATGCGAGCAACAGCAAACAGAAAAGGCGGCTGCTGCCGCCCTTTGTGCCAGACTCCAGAGTCTGATAGTCAGTCATGTGAGAGGCTGTGAGTCTCCTGTTATGTCTCAACGCCTCGGCGTGTGGGGCAGAACTGTGTGTGCGCCCTGCCGCAGAACCTACGGGCTAGCCTCTCTAAATTCTGTACCGCAACTGGTCAGGACTTCACTCCCACCGTTGCATGCGGGGAGGGCGATTCCTTTGCTCCATTACCGTCATTGCCCGCGGTCGTCTCGGTGTTCTTCTTGCCGTACGTTTGGATAAATTCCTCGGTCAGGCGACGCGCTTCATCGTCGGTATACTGAACCGGCGGCGATTTTTTGAAGTAGGCCGACGGCCCGACCAGGGCGCCTTTCAACTTGTGATTCAAGGCCAGTTTGCAGCACCGCACGGCGTCAATGACCACACCCGCCGAATTGGGCGAGTCCCAGACTTCCATCTTCATTTCCACATTCAGCGGTACATCGCCGAAGGTCTGCCCTTCCATGCGGATGTACGCCCACTTGCGGTCTTTCAACCAGGCCACGTAGTCAGACGGCCCGATGTGGATGTTCTCCTCGCCGATGTCATAATCCAACTGTGAGGTGACCGCACTGGTCTTGGAGATCTTCTTCGATTCGAGCCGTTTCCGTTCGAGCATGTTGAGGAAGTCGGTGTTTCCGCCCACGTTGAGCTGTGATGTGCGCATCACTTTCACACCGCGATCATGGAACAGGCGGGTCAACACGCGGTGAGCGATGGTCGCGCCGACCTGCGATTTGATGTCGTCGCCAATCATCGGCAGCCCCTTCTCCTCGAAGCGCTCCTGCCAGTACTTTTCCTTGGCAATGAAAACGGGAATGCAGTTGATGAACCCACAGCCGGCATCGAGAATTTGCTCGACATACCACTTGGTGGCCTCTTCGCTGCCTACCGGCAGATAGTTGACGACGACGTCGGTGCCGGTGTCCTTCAACAGACGCCGGATATTGACGGTGTCGCCGGGTGCTTTCGTGATGATCTTGGACAGATACTCCCCGAGACCGTCGTGGGTCATCCCGCGCTGCACCGTGACACCGAGATTCGGCACATCGGAAAACTTGAATGTGTTGTTCGGCTCCGAGAAGATCGCCTCGGACAGATCCTTGCCGACTTTGTTTGCGTCAATGTCAATAGCGGCGGAAAACTCGATATCCGAGATGTGGTACCCACCGAGGTTGACATGCATCAGGCCCGGGACGAAATCGTCATGACTGGCGTTCTTGTAGTACTCAACGCCCTGGACAAACGACGACGCGCAATTCCCCACACCAATAATCGCTACTCGAACTTTGGACATCAGACTCCCCTCCACGAGGATTAGGTGCTCAGCAGTCGTACGACTTATAACGAGACAGACGCTGCGGCCACCCTGCGTGTTTCGACGGTTACCGTCCGGGCACGCCGTTCGGCCTCTGCCAAGGTCAATTCAAATTCCGGTCCGCACTGTTCGATCATGATCGACGAGACGGCCGTGGCCAACTGTCCGGCCTCGGCCCAATCGCGGCCATTCGTCAGAGCGAACATCAACCCGCCGGCAAAGGTGTCACCGGCTCCGGTGGAATCAACCGCCAGCGTCGGAATGGCACTGATCCGGTACCACTTCCCTTCTGAGACGATCAACGCACCCAAATCGGCCAACGTGATAATC
>WJJR01000024.1 GCA_014729565.1 Candidatus Zixiibacteriota bacterium
AGTTTGAACTACTGCGCATCCGCCCTACGTGGAGGTGGCCCGTCCCTGCAGAACGCCCACCACCCCCAACATTACCACCGGCAACAATTCACCAAAGACACGAATCTCGTTAATATTGCCGACAATGAGGATCATGAGGACGAACAGCGGGACCATCCACAGCGAACGGCGAGCAAAGCGGTCGTGAATACGATTGTAACCGACAGCCACAATCAACCAGGCAAAGCCGAAATTGCTGAGGACGATCAGCAGATGACGCGGGATCAGCAAACGGTCGATATTGGTGGTAATATGCAGGACATCGGAATTGACATGATACAACTCGAGCGCATTGCCGGGATTATTCGCATACAGTGCCCCCATCACAAACTTGACCGCCAGCCAAATGCCCACCATCGCCGCCGCATGAATCCCCAGTGACCGATTGGACATCCGTCCATACTCGACGGCCACCAGGACAACGACGAGGAAGGCCATCGTCTCACGATTCAGGCAGGCGATCACAAAGACCGGGTAAAACCACGTCCACTGGCGCCGTTTCAGCAACGCCAGTCCCCAGGCGAAGAAGGCGACCGCGGCCAGATCATAGGGGAGAATCAACGGCAGATCACGCGCGAGCAGGTAGTTCCAGGGGAGGGCATAGAAAACGAGAAACGAGCCCAACCGGAGAGTGGTCCCCTCCAGGTAATCAGACAGAAGATAGCGGAAGGCGTAAAACAGCCCAATCACCGCCAGCAGATCGATGATCTGATATCCCCGCAGCAGATCGGCCATCCCCGTCGCCGCCAACCCGCTGGCGAGCCACGGCGCCAGCATGCGAAACTGAAACGGTTTGTAGGCGGTGCCCTCGGCGAGGTTGGTCAGTGTGGCGAGGGGGAACTCGGTGTTCAGTTCGTAGCGCAGAAAGACGAAGTACCCCGCCATCAGCGCCACCAGCACAAACAGGCCCGCCTCGGTCAGCGCCGTGGTCGATGACGACGGCGCCGGCGTCGGACGGTGTCGCTTGTTGGCGGATGCGCCCATTTTTGCTCAGGGCAGTGGACCGTGTGGCAGTTCTCGGCAAAAGGCCACGCCCCGCCGGTGGAACGGCGGGGCGCTCTATTCGTTCGCGCTGTCAGGCGGTCAGACCGCGAGTACGCTTACGATGTCTTCTTCTTATGACGGTCTTTCCGCAGACGCTTCTTGCGCTTGTGCGTCTTGATCTTCTGACGTTTCCGCTTCTTCCCAGAGGGCATTCGGTCTCCAATCCGGTTTTCAATACCGCAACAAACCCCGGAAATTATGGAGCGACCGGCTGCTTGACAATCAAATTCTTGAACTCATTCGACGGTTTGAAGACCGGCACCTTGCGATCGGGGACCGGCACTTCCTCACCCGTCCGGGGGTTGCGGGCCTTGCGAGCCTTGCGGAGCTTGACTTTGAACGTCCCAAAGCCGCGAATCTCGATGTTCTTGCCCTGTTCCAGACTCGACTTCACCGCGTCGAGAAACGCGTCCACTGTGACCGCCACGTCTGTGCGTGTCAGGCCGGTCTTTTCGGCGCACATCTCAACCAGATCAGCCTTGGTCATCCTGACCTCCTTCTTGCAGCGCTATGAGCAGTTGTTAGCTTCATGTGAGAGCAATCTATGTTCACGTCGTCAGACGACTGTTCGCCTCAATAGGGGAACCGATACTCCAGTTCCGGCGCCGCGGTGCGCTGTTCCTCCATATAGTCCATGACCCAATCGACCAGGGTGCGGCCCACGAAATCCAGGATGCTGGGTCGCCGGCGCTCGATCGCCCGGACCGTCTCCGGCGGAGTGTCCAAATCGACCATCTCGGCGGCTGAATTCAACGCCACCTGCAAATCACCCAACTCGTCGACCAGTCCCAGTCCCTGGGCCTGCCGCCCGGTAAAAATGCGACCGTCGGCAAAGGTGCGCACCGAATCCAACTCCAGCCCGCGCCCCTCGGCGACCGCCTCGATGAACTGCTCATAGGTGTCGTCGATCACGTCCTGCAAGATGTCATGCTCATCCTCGCGCATGTTGCGGGAGATGTTCCCAACGTCCTTAAACTGTCCGCTCTTCACCGTCTCGTACTGTATGCCCACTTTGTCGAACAGTTCTTCCGCCGTGGGGAATTGCAGAATCACACCGATCGAGCCGGTCAGCGTACCGGGATTGGCGACGATATGGTCGCAGGCAATCGCAATGTACAGTCCCCCCGACGCCGCCACCGACGACATCGACGCCACGACCACCTTGCCTTTGTCACGGACACGCAGGACTTCGGAGTAAATCTCCTGGCTGGCTGCCACACCGCCGCCCGGTGAGTTGATTCTCAGGACGATGGCAGGGATCGACTCGTCCTCGGAGAACCGTCGCAGTTGACGCACCGCGGTCTCCGATGAGGTGATCGAACCGGTCACTTCGACGATGCCGACACGATCACCGAACCCGCCGAGCGACATGCCGTCACCCGGCTGCATGGTGAAGACCAGCAGCAACGTCGCCACGGTGAAGACAATGAATGCCCCACCAATGACAATGCCGACGATCCAATCTCTGCGTCCTGCCATGACTTCTCGTGCGTCCTATGCTACAGCGACGGAATCAGAATCCGCTGCCCGACGTAAATGCGGTCGGGGTTGACCGAACTGTTCGATGCCTTCAGTGAATTGAGATCGATGCCGTAGCGCTTGGCGATGCGCGTGAACGTGTCGCCACGGCGAATCGTGTACCAGAAACTTCCCGAGTTGCTGCTGCCGCGACCGGGAATCGTAATCGTCCGTCCGGCGATCAGCTTGCTGTGCGCGCTCATTTTGTTGGCGCGACGGATCGCCGATGTTGTGGTGCCGAACTTCTTGGCCAGATCCCAGAGCGTGTCGCCACGTTTGACGCGGTACTTCGATCCGGAACTCGATGAACTGCTTGAAGATTTCTTGCTCGATGAGCTGCTCGAATGAGAATTGTAGTGTGCAATCGCGGCCGACGGCACCGGAATTTCCAGCCGCTGTCCAACACGGAGGAAGTGCTTCGAACGGAGCTTGTTGTGAGCGGCGATTTCGGAGGCCCGGACACCATAACGGCGGGCAATGCCGCTCAGTGTCTGGCCCCGACGCACCGTGTGAATCACGAAGTTGGTGCGCTCCGACTCAGGCAGTGAGTGATAGACACTGGCAAACAGGTCGCCTTTGCCTTTGGGGACACGCAGACGGTACGGCTTGATGTCCGGCGGTGTCACATCACGACGCAACTCCGGATTCAAATCGGCGATAACACGCTTGTCGACACTCAACGCGCGCGCGACATCCTTCAATTCGAGCGGCTTGTTGGTAGCCACCCAGTCCCACTCAAGCGGCGGGTCGTATTCGACCTGGAAGCCATATGATTCCGGGTCTTTGGCGATTAACAGCCCGGCCATGAACAACGGGACGTAGTTCCGCGTCTGGCGATGCAACCGCAGCTTCCAGTAGTCGCGCGTGTTTTGCCGCTTGATCTGGCGGCCGACACGTCCTTCGCCGCCATTGTAGGCCGCGAACGCCAGCGTCCACGAATCGAACATCTCATAGAGGTCTTTCAGGTACCGGCAGGCCGAATGAGTGGCCTTTTCAAAGTCACGACGCTCGTCGACCCACATCGTGCGGTCGAGGCCATACTTGCGTCCGGTCGACGAGATGAACTGCCACGGCCCCGATGCATGAGCGTACGAGTAGGCGCGGGGATTGAATCCCGACTCGATGAGGGGGAGGTAGGCGATATCGGTCGGCAGCCCGTATGATGCCACAATCTCCTTCATCATTGGCAGGTACTTGCCGGACCGCCGGAGATACGTCTCAAACGGATCGCGTCCAACCGTTTGGAAATAAACGACGCAATTGGACACCTGCTCGTTCATCTCAATCGGGAAGTTGTACTCGACCTGTCCCGATGATTCCTCGGCGTCGGTTTCGACCAGTGTGGTCGAATCGTATTCGACTTCGCCTTTGATGGACTCCAGACTTTCGTAACGCAGCAGAAACGCCAGCAGAGACGCGTCGGAATCCAAATCGCCGATGGCCGCCAACGTTTTGCGGTATTCGCCGGCGACATCCTGGAGCAGCAGTTCCAATTCTTTGTTAAGCGCTTCATTGATAGCCGGATCGATGTCGGCGGTGCCGATTCCGGTCGATGCATCGATGTCGGCGATGATGCCGGTTGCCTGCTCAAACGCCACCTGCGCATCGTACCAACGACCGTCGTGGTTGGCGGATACACCGGTCGCAAACAATGCCTGCGCTTCGGCAAGCATTTCGCGCGCCAGCGACTCCGGTCTCACTTCGGCGGCGGGCGCATCCGGGTCGACAGTCGTCAACTCGTTGTATGATGTAGAGCTAGCGTCGGTGTGCTGGTCGGTTTCTGCATTGTCGGAATCACCGCGGTAGTTCTCATCCGACATTCCCTGTGGTCCGCGGGGTGCTGAACTGATACACCCCGACACCAACAGCGCCAGAATGCAGATGCCCGCCACGCCCAAAGCGGCTGAGGTGCGTTTCAAATCCTGCCCTCCCTGTCTAACCGATTGCGTCTACTCCCATTATCTATTTTCGACTGTCGCATAGCTATCCTGTACCTGACATTTGCTGGCCGGGAATCAGACAGTGTGTCCGTTTCGTTCCTGCGCCCCCCCGCGAAATCACGTAACTCGTGGCCTTATAAGCATTTTTACAAAACCCTGTCAAGGTTTTTTGTCGGCCCCCGTCGTCATAAGTCCACGATTAATCTCAGGTTACAGCGGTCGGACAGGGTCAATTGACACCTTCCCCCGCCATACGATCAGCTCAGCCTGTCTTATTCAGACCTTTCGATGATCCTTGTAACCTCTTGTTGGACAGCATCATTCATCGGGAGTGGTGTTGCGTAGTCCCGCTGCCGGAACCATGTCCGCTGCCGCTTGGCGTATTGCCGCGTGTGAATGATGATCTGTTCCCGCCAATGATCGGCGGTTAGTGCGCCCCCCAGGAAATCGATGGTCTCTACATACCCAACGGTCGCCAGGCCCGGATCGTTGGCGGTATACCCTTTCTCCAACAGTGACTTAACTTCATCGGCCAGGCCCATGGCAATCATCTTGTCGGTGCGCTCCGCGATGCGATGATGGAGTTCCTCGCGCGGATGCACCACTTCGATCACCACCATCGGCCATGGCGCCGGCTCCGACCGGGACTGCCGAAGCCACTGACTGAGTGTAGTCCCGGTTTGGCGGTAGAGTTCCGCGGCACGTTGCAGACGGGTCCGATCATTCGGCGCGATCTCGGCCGCCCACTCGGGATCCACCTCGGACATCTCACGATGGATCGACGGCCACCCATCGCGTTCGGCCTCGTCCTGAACCGCCTGCCGAATCGCCGGATCGATGTCCGGCAACTCGGCCAGCCCGTTACGAAACGCCTCCAGATAAAACCCGGTCCCGCCGACAAGAATCACCCGTTCGCCGCGATCCAGTCGTTCGGCGACTAAGGCTCGCGCCTGTTTGCAGTAGTCATCCGCGGAGAACGGCTGGTCGGGATCGACGATATCGACCATCCCGTAGTCGTATGTTGCAATCGCCTCGCGCGACGGTTTCGCGGTCCCGATATCCAACCCACGATACACCTTCCGCGAATCGACCGACACCAGCGACGCGCGCCACTGATCGGCCAGCGCCTGCGCCAGTTTGCTCTTCCCGGACGCGGTGGCGCCGACGATGGCGAGGAGAGGGAGGGTGTTGCCCTTATCCATAATTCAAATCTAATGATCGAACCGGGGTGCCCCACCCTAAATCTCTGATTCGGAGAATCAGAGATTTAGGGTGGAATTCGGTTAATGCCAGGAGGCTCGCCCTCCCATATTGCTGACGATTAACCGAATTTCTCCACATTCCGCACAACTGATTGAACTCCATCAATCTGTATCGTAGAATGCACAGTTGGACCGACTGATGGCGACGACGCAGACCAAAGACACCATGACGCCGATGATGCGGCAGTACACCGCTATCAAGGCGAAATACCCCGACCATATCGTCTTCTTCCGTATGGGCGATTTCTATGAGATGTTCGGCGACGATGCGGTCGATGGGGCTGAAATCCTCGGCATCACTCTGACCAAACGTCCCCACGGACGCGAAGGCGAGATCCCCCTGGCTGGTGTGCCGCATCATTCGGCCGAGCGATATCTCGCCAAACTGGCCGAGTCGGGTCGGCGGGTGGTGATCTGTGAACAGACCGAGGATCCCAAACTCGCCAAGGGTGTGGTCAAGCGCGATGTCGTGGAGATTATCACACCCGGTACCGTGATGCTCGATGGCGCGCTCGACGACACCGTTTCACCGCGCATCGCCGCCGTGATGGGCCCCGACGAGCGCGGCCAATTCGGTGTCGCGGTGGCCGAACTGACGACCGGGTTCTTTGGCGTCGAGATTTGCGGGCCGGAGCAGCTCATCGATTTGCTGCGCAACAACGCCCCACGCGAAGTGGTGATCCCGCATGAGGCCGACGATGCTCTCGCCAATTCGCTCGATGACAGCCGCAATGTTTCCCGCTGGCCCGACTGGCGGTTTGGATCGGATGAAGCATCGCGTCAGTTGAAACAACATTTCGGCGTCAGCGACCTTACCGGTGTCGGTTTCGGCAACTCCTCGGGTCAGATCGCCGATGTTGAAGTGGGGTCCGCCGGAGCGCTGCTTTGCTATCTCAAGGACATGAAGTGCGCACCGCTGACGCACATCACACGTGTGCAGCACTTGATCGAGCACACCTCGGTGCCGCTCGATGAATCGACCGCCGCCAATCTCGACGTCATCGGACGGCCGGGACTGGACGCGCCGTCGTTGTATAACGTGCTCGACCGGTGCCGCACGCCCATGGGACGCCGTTTGCTGCGTCACTGGCTGCTCAATCCCCTGATCAATCGCGATCTGATCAATCAGCGTCTCGATTGCATCGCACATCTGGTTCATGACCGTGTCACTCTGCGCGACTTAGGCGAACAATTGAAGGGGCTCTTCGACGCGGAACGCTTTGTCGGTCGTCTTGGCGCCCAACGGATCACGCCACGCGATGTCGCCTCGCTGCGTGCCACTCTGGCCCGCTGGCCCGAGATCGAAAAGCTCTGCGTGAATTCACCGTTGTTGGATGATGACAGAAAACCGGATGCGGCCAAACTGGCCCAGATTCACGATCACCTGCACGCTGCGTTGGTTGATGATCCGCCCAATGTCACACACGAGGGCGGTATCTTTCGGCGTGAGTACAACACAGAACTCGAGGATCTTTACAACGGTGCCGCCGAGGCGCGCACGTGGATCGCCGGTTTGCAGAAACACCTGCGTAACGAGACGGGGATACCATCACTGAAAGTTGGATATAACAAAGTCTTCAATTACTATATCGAAGTCCCGCGCACACACAGCGCCAAGGTCCCCGACGAGTGGATCCGCAAGCAGACGTTGGTCGGCAACGAACGATTCATCACACCGGAGTTGAAAGACAAAGAAGAGATTGTCTTGCGTGCCGATGAACGTGCCGCCGCACTCGAAGAGAAGTTGTTCGCCGAACTGCGCGATCAGTTGACCGAGTCGATGGACCTGCTCAGCACACTCGCGCAGGAGTTGGCGCGCATCGATGTGCTGCGTGCGCTCGCCAATGGCGCATTGATCCACGGATATGAACGGCCAACACTTGCTGACACGCGTGAACTATCGATCCACGGCGGCCGTCACCCGGTGCTCGAAACGGTTAATCCCGCCGGACAGTTTGTGCCCAACGACACGATCCTCTCCGATGACGATGGCTGGATGCACATTCTCACCGGCCCGAACATGGCGGGTAAATCGACCTATTTGCGACAAGTCGGTTTGATTGTTCTGATGGCGCAGATCGGGTCGTTTGTTCCGGCTGACAAAGCGGTGATTGGTGTCGTCGACCGCATTTTCACGCGTGTCGGCGCGGATGATGATCTGACACGCAACCGCTCAACCTTCATGGTTGAAATGGCCGAGACCGCACGCATTCTCACCGGCACCACCGACCGGTCGTTGATTCTGTTTGATGAGGTAGGACGGGGCACGTCGACCTACGACGGTGTCGCGATCGCCTGGTCGATTGCCGAGCATCTGGTACGCGATCCGCAGCAATGTCCACGCACGTTGTTTGCCACACACTACCACGAACTCACTGCGCTGTCCGACCGCTTCGAAGCGATCCGCAACTACCAATTGGCCGTGCGTGAGAAGAACGAGATGATCGCGTTCATCTATCGCGTCAAACCGGGCGCGTGTGATGATTCCTTCGGCATTCATGTTGCCCGCATGGCCGGGGTACCGTCGGCGGTGATCAACCGTGCCAACGAAATTCTCAGCGCATTGGAGAGCGGTACGTTCGATCCGCTGAAACGCAGTGTCGGGCTGCGCGCGAAACGCACCGCCGTAACATCGAAACAGGAA
>WJJR01000144.1 GCA_014729565.1 Candidatus Zixiibacteriota bacterium
CATCTATTCGCTCACTGTCCGCTACAATACGTCGCTCAACATCATCGGGCCCGGCATCGGCAATGCCATCGGCCCCTTTACGGTCCTCCGGGACACGACCCTGACTGAAGGGAAGCGGCAAGAGGACCGGAAGGTTTATCAACGACGATTGAAGCTCACCGCCTTCGCGACCGGCGATCTGTGGATCCCACCGTTGTCGGGCGAGCTGTTTGATTCACTGGGGAATAGCGCCACCTGGTCGACCGACTCGATGAACATCGCCGTGGTCTCGGTCCTCGGCGACGTCGATCCCGATTCCGCCGAGCTCCGCGCGCTCAAGGGTCAATACGAAGCGCCCGAGCGGGCGTGGATCTACTGGCTGATCGCCGGTGTACTCATTCTCGCCGGAGTGATTGCCTGGTGGTTTTGGCGACGGCGACGCAGAACGGCGGTCGAGGAACCGGTGCGTGTGGTACCCGCGTGGGAGGTTGCCCTCACATCGCTCGATGCGATGCGTCAGGCGATCGACCCGTCAACCGACGGTGGACGGCTCTGGTATTTCCGTCTCTCGGAAATCCTGCGCCGATACTTCGATCAGCGTTACGGGTGGTCGAGTATCGACGAAACGACATCACAGGTGTTGCGTCGCCTATCAAGTGCGCCATTCGACTCGCAGCATCAGGAACGCGTCAAAGAGTTCTTCCGCGAAGCCGATCGCATCCGTTACGCCAAAACACCGGCGACCGACGGTCGCCCCGATATCGATTGGGAGTGGGTGCGCGATTTCGTTGAGTCGACACGGCAGCGGTTTGAAGCAACATCCGAAGACGGCAACGGTCAGCACCCCGTGAGCACTGAGGATGAACGCGACCAAACCGCAGAGGAGGTCCGCGCGTGATTTTCAAGTTCGAACATCCGTGGTATCTCCTCGCGTTGCTGCTTGTTGTCGCGGCGCTGGCGCTGTTGTGGTGGCGGCGTGACCGCAATCGTCCGGTCGCATCGTATTCGAACCTGGGATTGCTGGAGAAGGGCGGAACGACGCTTCGTTCACGCGCGTGGTGGGTGCCGACGGTGTTGCGCGTTCTGGCCCTGGTGTTGATGGTCGTCGCGATTGCGCGTCCGCAGTCGGGGACCTCGTCGCGGGAGATCACCTCCGAGGGCATCGACATCATGCTCGTCCTCGACGTGTCCGGGTCGATGAAGGCCGAGGACTTCAAACCGAACAACCGGCTCTACGTCGCCAAGCAAGTCATTCGCGACTTCGTCGAAGGCCGCTCCAATGATCGCATCGGCCTCGTCGTGTTCGCCGCGCAGTCATTCACGCAGTGCCCACTAACGTTGGATTATGATGTCTTAACCGGCTTTCTCGATGACATCGACTTTGGGATGATCGAAGATGGCACCGCCGTCGGCATGGCGCTGGCCAACGCCATCAATCGTCTGCGCGAATCCGAAGCGAAGAGCAAAATCGTCATTCTCCTGACCGATGGTGTCAACAATCGCGGCGAAATTGATCCGCTGACCGCGGCACAAATGGCTGAAGCGATGGACATCAAGGTGTACACGATCGGCGCCGGCAAGCCTGGCAATGCGCTGTACCCGGTCGAGGATCCGGTTTTCGGCAAACGATACGTGTACATACCAAATGAAATCGATGAAGCGGTTTTGCAGCAGATAGCACGACAAACCGGCGGGCTGTATTACCGCGCCCAATCGGAGCAGATGCTCGAACGTGTGTACGAAGAAATCAGTCTGTTGGAAAAAACCGAAGTGAAGATCAAGGAGTATGTCCAGTACCGGGAACTGTTCGGCTACTTCGCCATCGCCGCGCTCGCCTGCGTGGTGATCGGCGGCGTGCTGAGCACCACCTGGCTGAGAACCTTGCCGTAGGGGCGCACACCTCGACTCCGCTCGGTGCGAGCGGATGTGCGCCCGCCCGGCCACCCAATAATCCTATGCGTTTCGGCAACATCCAATGGTTCTATGCCATGCTGGTGATCCCGGTGATCATCGGTCTGCTGTGGTATACCGCGCATCGCCGCAAGCAACTCGCGTCGCGTTTTGCCGAGTGGTCATCGTGGTTGACGTTGACCCGCCACACCTGGCCGGCGGCGCGTCGCTGGAAGTCCGTGCTGTTGGTGTTAGCGATGATTCTGGCCATTGCCGCGGCGGCGCGTCCGCAGTGGGGCGCCCGTGCGGTCGTGCTCGAACGGCGTGGGCTGGATATTGTGCTGGCGCTCGATGTGTCGCAATCGATGATGGCCACCGACGTCCGCCCCAACCGTCTCGAACGCGCCAAACGCGAAATCACCGGCATCTTTGACCGGCTGAAAGGTGATCGTGTCGGATTGGTGATCTTCGCCGGCGATGCCTTTGTGCAATGTCCGCTGACACTCGATGCCGCGGCGGCGCGTCTCCTCCTCGATGCCGTCGATGCCCGCTCGGCCGGACGCCCCGGCACCGCCATCGATGAGGCGATCAAAGTCGCCACCAGGATGTATGAGGATGACGACACCAAGAAATACAAGACACTGATCCTCGTGACCGACGGCGAAGGGCATGAAGGCGATCCGCTCGAAGCGGCCAAGACGGCTGCCGAGCAGGGCATCCGCATCTTTGCGGTCGGGATCGGTACGCCGGCGGGTGAACCGATTCCGGAATATGACGAAGAAGGCAACGAAGTCGGGTTCAAGAAGGATGAGAACGGGCAGGTCGTGCTATCGAAGCTGGATGAAGTGACACTTCAAAAAGCCGCACTGGCCACCAATGGCCGCTATTTCCGCGCCGGGCCCTCGGGCATGGAACTCGATGAACTGTTCTCCGAACTCGACAAGCTGGAAAAGCGCGAAATGGAAGGACGGCTGTTCACCGAATTCGAGGAGCGCTATCACTACTTCCTGATTCCGGCATTCCTGTTCTTATTGCTTGAGTTGATACTGCCGGAAACGCGGCGTGCCGTCAGCACGAGAGCACGGCAATTCCGCGAGGAAACAGATCAGCCGGCGAAACGTACATTATAGACGGGATGATGAAACAGTTGCACCGACGATACCTCACACGATTGGCTGCGTCTCTTCTCGTAGCGACGGCCATCTGTTGTGTGACACCGACACCCCTTCAGGCGGATGAGTTCGCGTCGCGCAACAATCGCGCGAACGAATTGGTCGAAGAGGGCCAGTTGGAGCGAGCGTTGCAGGAATATCGCGAGATCAAAATCGAACAGCCCGATAAGCCCGAGATCGATTACAACATCGGCAACGTCTATCACTTGAAGAATCAGTTCGATTCGGCCGCGACCGAGTATCAGGATGCGCTCGCCTCGCTCGAGGGACCGGTCACGCCGAATGCATTTTACAACCTGGGCAACACGCTCTTCCGGATGCAGCAATACGATCTGGCCGTCGAATCCTATAAGCAGGCGCTGATGGACGATCCTGATGACGAGGACGCCAAGTACAACCTGGAGCTGGCGCTCAAAAAGATGCAAGAGCAGGATTCAACACAGCAGGAACAACAGCAGCAAGACCAACAGAATCAGGAAGAGCAGCCCGATTCGAATCAACAACAGCAGGATCAGCAGCAACAGCCCGATTCAACACAGCAGCAGCAGGACCAGGAACAGCAGCAACAACAGGATCAACAGCAGCAGGAACAGCAATCGCAACAAGAGCAGCCCCAGGGCCAACCCCAACAGCAGGATCAGGCGCAGCAGCAGCAACGCCGGCAGCAACAAGCGGGGATGAGCAAGGAAGATGCCGAGCGCATTTTGGATGCGTTGCGACAACGGGAACTGGAAGTGCAAAAACAGCGATTGCAGCAGGAAGCGGTACCGGCAACGACGGAGAAAGACTGGTAAGCAATGTCACGGCCGCGCGTCATATTCGTCTTGCTCGTCTGTGCACTTGGTATGACATGGTGTGCGCAAGCGTTGGCCGACACGCAAATCGAAGCCACCGTCGACCGCAAGATCGTATCCATCGGTGACCCGATTCGGCTGGAGATTACGGTCAGCAGCGATGACGGCGACATTGAGAATCCGACGTTTGCCGATATGCGTCCCTTCGAAATCTTTTCCTCCGGACGGACGCAGAACATCAGTTGGATCAACGGTAAGATGTCGTCATCGATTACGTTTGAATACGGTCTGCGCGCGATTACCGAAGGGGAACATCGACTCGGGCCGGCCACAGTGACAATCGGAAACGAGAGCTACGAGACCGATCCGATCGTCATCAAAG
>WJJR01000145.1 GCA_014729565.1 Candidatus Zixiibacteriota bacterium
ATCGGATTGAGTGCAATGCTGCGTCCCGTCGGGTCGGCCGCGTCTTCGAACTGGCTCTCGAACCGCGCCGACGCGTACGGATCCACGAATCCGCCGAGTGTGAATCGGATAATCGATTCAAGATCGATCAGGTCGGTCGATTTGGCCGGCTTCTCCCAATAACGGCTGCCATCGTCATTCGATTCCTGCTGATGCGTTTGCCCGTAGGCCAGCTTCAGCGCATTATAGAAGTTCACTTTACGATGTAGCTGATTCTCCAAACTCGCGTTGAAGATTGCGGTCCAGACAATCGAGCCTTTGTCACCGCCCGCCCAGTTATCACTGAACGCGCTCTGCGACAACGTGAGCCCGGCCTCGACCTCCGGATACCACTTGCCGATTACCAATTCCTTCTTCTTGTCGCCGCCGTCCTGGGCAACGACGGTGGCCGTCAGCGAAAGAACCATCGCGACGGCCACAACCACTGTGCGTACTGTCATCGCTCAAACTCCATGTGCGGTTACGAGGCATCTTTCATCATATGAACCACACGCTGCGGGAACGGAATCTCGATGCCGTTCTGATCGAATGCCTCTTTGATCTTCTGCGTCATATCGAACTTCAACCCCCAATAGTCGCCCGCGTTGCACCACATGCGCACCACCAAATTCACGCTCGAATCGGCCAGTTCGGAGACGGCAATCTGGTGCGCCGGGTCCTTCAGCACGCGATCATCGGCGGCAATCAGTCCCTCCATGACCTCGGTTGCTTTGCCAATCGACGAACCATACCCGATTCCGATCAGCAGATCGCAGCGGCGGGTGTCGTAAGCCGAGAAGTTCTTGATCGTGTCGCCATACATCTTCGAATTCGGAACAATGATCTTGATGTTATCGGGTGTGGCGAGAATCGTGTTAAACAACTGGATATCCTTCACCGATCCCATGACACCGGCTCCATCGACAAAATCACCGACCTTGAAGGGACGGAAGAAGAGAATCATGATGCCGGAGGCGAAATTGGACAGCGAACCCTGCAGGGCAAATCCAATCGCAAATCCGGCAGCCGCCAGAATACCGACAAATGATGCGGTCTCAATTCCGAACTTGGCCAGGGCGGCAATCAACACGAAAATCCAGACCAGCGCATACGCCAGCTTTCCGGTGAAACTCACAATACTGGCATCGATGCTGGCTTTCGTCATGCCTCGGCGAACGATTCCACGCACAATGCTTGCGACGATCCAGCCGAGAATGAGAATCACGATCGCGCCGATCACCTGGACTCCGTACTTGACACCCAGATCGACGAGTTCACTCACCCGCTCTTCCATTGCCTTCTCCTTTAGTCTGAAACGATACTATCATTAAGCGGTGTCCTGGCACCGCCCGTTAAGATCTGGGCTATACGGCGCAGCCGGTGGTGCGTTGGTGTGGACATTCATGAATGCGCCGAAACGGAATAATTCGAGCCGTCGCCATCAGACAATCAGCATCGGCCGATGTGCTTCGTGGAGCAGCCGCAGCGCCACGCTGCCCAGAAACGACGGTTCATCAGCGGAGCAGCGCCGCCCGAGGACAATCAGATCAATATCGTGCTGATCTGCGTATTTCGAGATTTCCCTGGCCGGTGTGCCTTCGAGCACGTCGGTTTTCACCTCCACCCCGGATGACCGGGCGCCCTGCGCCCATTCGTCCATGTGCTTCAAGATGCGTTCACGCATGTCGGGATCGAGATGAAACACCGACGGGCGGCCCGGCGGAATGAAAATCGTCGCCGGCGGATCGAAATGCACCACGTGCAGGAGATAAATGGTCGGATTGAGCCCCTCACTCAGGGTGAGTGCCGTTTCCAACGCCCCCCGGCACTGGTCCGACCAATCGGTGGGAATCAGGATGCGCGACAGATCCAAATGCTGATTTGCGTCATCAAGCAAGCCACTTTCGCGACTCTTGACGCACAGCACGGGACACGGCGCCTCCACAATGACGTTCCGGGTGACACTGCCGAGGAGAATCTGGCCCAACACACGGCGGCCATGTGAAGAGATGACGATCAAGTCGGCACCGTGATCGGAGGCATAGGCAATTGTACCGGCCGACGCGGTTTGTCCCCGTGCTACGGTCCGATTCACCGTGACTCCCGATGTGTCGCCGACATCTTCGTCATCCAGCTTGCGTTTTGCACTCTCTTCGAGCGTATTAACGTAGGTATCCGACGTTTCATCCGCCGTCGCCGAGTCAACCAGGTCCGCGTGCACCGTGATGACATGCAACAGCGTCACCTCGGCCCCATAGTGACGAGCCATGGCAAACGCATAGGGGTATGCATTGGCCGCGTTGTTAGAAAAGTCGGTGGTGACGATGATTCGTTTCGGCTGACGGTTGGTCATGCACACTCCTCAGTGGGCTCTTGGTATGATGCGTCGATGTGTGTGGAAGAGGTGAACGGACCAGTAAAGGATTTGTCATCACGTAAGTGCTCTGAACACATTTCCGTGACTTGCAGGGGCACGGCGGGCCGTGTCCCTACAGAAGTACAATGCGTGTGCACAGGCTCGAACATCTGTGAGACATCCTCAGTATGCACTCCTTGGTACGTCTTCTCACACTCACTGCCCGCCTGAGGCGGGCTTATGCGTATTAGCACCCGGCTTTAGGGCCTGTTGAAAGACCCAGAGGTTTATCGCGTAGGTGCGGCTCTTAGCCGCACCGGTCCGGCTAAGAGCCGGACCTACGCGAGGTTATGATTGCCTCATTCCGTTATATCATCTGGTCTGGAGTCAACATACGACTTTTTCAACACGCCCTTCAGCCGGGTGTAACGGGACCGCCAGACAACTCTTCGAGAACCGTTTCAACGGTTTTGCGACTTCGGCGATGAACCCACCCTAGACATTCACCGACAAAGTCGGTGAATGCTCAGGGTGGGGTACCCCGTATGGACTTGGTGCAGACATGATAGTCTGCACCTTCGGCGAAGCCGAATAGATTCTCTCAACATACTCCATCGCCAATCTGACATGTGACACGGCTCCATGTCAACCGAATCACGGCTGCTGCTCTGCCTCTTCCGGCTCCGTCCGGCGGCTGAGAGCCCATCCGTACCCCCGGAGCTGCTTTGCCACTGCATCATACTTGTCACGGTGGATGATGTATGTCACCTCGTCATCTTCACGGAATGTGGTCGTCTCATCGACAATGCTCAACGCCTTGCCCCGCTGCACCACCGCCGGGAGGTAGGAGGTGCCGACGAGACCATTCGCTGCGGTTGATGACGCCGTCGAGTCGTCCGTGGACCGGGTCAGTGTCCATTGTTCCACGATAGCGGTCTGATTGCGCACGCGGTATGACCAGATCGCCGGATCGTGCTCATGGCCAAACAGAACGAGGGCATTGGCGTCATGGACCATATCCTCGGTCACATGTCCGCCGAGAACAGTCAGTGTCCGGGGCACCTTGAACTGTTCGCGCGCCCGCCGGACGAACATCTGATTGACTTCTTCGTTGGTTGTCAGTCCAACGGCGGCCGCGATGCTGTCGAGATTCACACGTTCCAGCGTGTTTTCCTGCAGTCCGTTGCCATAGAAAACGCGAAACCCTTCATCACCGGCATCATTGACATGGTCGTGATTCGAATCGAGCAGTGTAACATCAACACCGCCGCCCCGTAGAACACCCGCCACTGTCCGCGCAAACTCATCGGCGCCGAGGATGAACACGCCCGACCGCGCCTTGCGACGGACGCCGAGCAGACTCGCGAACGGTCCGCCGGTTAATCCCTGCACCAGAACCGTGATGGCAATCACCAGAAACGTCAATGCCCGCAGTTCATCGCCGCCCGGTTTGCCGACGAGTGCCAACTCTTCGGCGAAAAATGATGCGACTGCGGCGGCCACAATGCCGCGCGGCGCCAACCAGCAGAGAAACGCCTTCTCCCGTGCTCTTAGC
>WJJR01000146.1 GCA_014729565.1 Candidatus Zixiibacteriota bacterium
GGTCAATCGTGACGGTTGCCCCCTCATTGTAGAGCCCGCCGCCGACACTCTCGGTGTCGCGGCCGTTGCCCGTGAACGTGCAGCCGACAAACGTCGGACCGGAGGGCGACAAGGCCACCACCGCCCCGCCACGGTACGGCACCGAGTTCCCGGTGAACGTGCAGTTCGTGAAGGAGGGCGCTGCGCTGAGTGTCGTCGCCAGGGCACCGCCCATGTACGCGGTGTTCCCCGCACCGGCGGTTCCGAACGTGCAGTCCGTGATCGTCGGTTCGCACTCACCCCAGATCGAGATCGCACCGCCGTGGCCATCATCGTCCTCGTCCACGTCGGCCCGGTTGTCGGTGAACACGCAGTCCCGGACCACGGCGTTCGCTTCGCCGATGAACACCGCCCCGGCGTTTCCGATCGCGGCGTTGTTCGTGAAGGTTGTGCGGACGATGGAGGGCTCGGACTGATAGACTTGTAGCGCGCCGCCACCGTTGCCCGCGCTGTTGTCGTGGAACGTGCAATTCACCAGCGTGGCGTCCGACCCGGTCGACAAAATCATCGCCCCTCCGTTGTGACCGGCGTAGTTGCACGTGAATACGCAGTTTCGGATCGTCGGGCTCCCGCCGTAGCTGTACAGCCCGCCGCCACGATTGTCGGGGGCGGTGCCGTCGGCTACGCCACCCGTAACCGTGAAACCGTCCAGGATTGCGGACCCGTCCACGCCGCTGGCCGTCACCACATGGTACGCGTTGTCCAGCAGCCCCTCGTCATCGGTGCATTTCGGACCCGCTCTGAGTGACCCGCGCGGCTCGGCTCAAGGTCCCTCGTTCACCACACCAGCGTTCAAAACCGAGACGTAGTTGCCGGCCCCGGCACGGCGATCGGTTGCAGCCACCGAAACTGATGTTTCCGGCACATCGGGCCAAAGAATCCCGTTTTCTCTGGTCGCGCCCGAAAGATCGATTTCTTCGCGCATGTTGACCTCGACAACGAATTGTGACCAGGGGAGGCGCTGTATCGGCTCAAACTCACAGTAAATCATCTCAAGATTCTTCGACTCAAGCTCACGACGATACCGCACGTTGATCTTCGTGCCATCTGGGCCAATCGCGAACATCGAAAACCCATCCGTTTCTCGCTCTGGGCTGGCTGAGTAAATGCGAATGAAATGTCCTGGTTCCCCCGTCTGGTATGCGGTTTCCAGTGCCGCGTACAGCGTGACGGGCTCTCGGCAATTCCATTCGGTGTCGACGCAACGAAGCGTTGATGTGGCCTTCGCAAGATGCGCGAGGACAAGCGTACGTTGTCGATCCGGCGCGGCCGCTAGCCCTGGAGCCTTCAGTTTACTGTAGGCTGTGCAGAAACTCTCTGCGCGCTCAACCAGTTCCTCCCTAAGCGTCTCCCCTTCGAGTTTGTGAGACCAATGTTCCGACAGTTCGTTCCCTTGAGAATGGATCGGCTGATCTCTGCATGCACCCAGCGCCATGATGCACGAGAAGGCGAATGTACCTGTGATAAGTAAGCGATTCGAAGTCATTGAGCGAACGTCCTTTCGGGAGCGCTGTTGTTTGTGGCCATGGGAGTCAGAATCGTTCCTTGTGAGCGAAACTAAGCATATCCTGTAGCTCGAAGCACTAACAAAACAACATCCTAAAATACGAAGACTAGGTAGTTTCATGGGGAGTTTGCATAGGTCGATCCCCATTCCGAGCCTGCACTACGGCATCAACTATTCAAGCCAGTGTGCATAAGGCGCCAACATTCGCGCCGAGATAGCACGTCGAATATATCGTTATGACTGCGCAAAGCGAGCCAACCGCAAATAAGTTTTCGGTAGCAGCACTATACAGGGCATTTCTCGACTTCGTCCCCATTTTGGTCGCCACACGCTTTGCTTGCTCTTTCCTCCGCCTCCTTGCGACACTCCTGCAACATGTCAGGTAAACGGTTCATGTACCCCTTTTCGATAACGCCTGGCATCACTGATTCTGGATGCGAAAGTACACCGCACTGTATCCAATCATCAGTCTTGTCCTCCAGATGCCAAGACGGCTTAACATCTGTGAAAATTCTCCCTAATCTACAAAGCAGTCCGCACTTGCATTCTCCGCAACGGTATTTGTACGATATTGTCACGGGGCCTGTGGCGGTCGAGAGTAACTCCGCGAAACCTGTCATCATGTCGCCGGGATCCGGTCGTGGCGGAAGCCCAGTAATGTCTTCCAGCTTGGGATTCTTTATTGTCTTCGCGTGGCCCTTTGTGAACTTCACGCACGAGTAGGCTTCGGCGACCGCGACGAATAAAATCAATGTCTTTTCTGCTTCGGGGTCAGAATCGTACCCCCAAGTTGCAGCGATATCCGAGACAAGATAGCATCTGTCACCAGACGTACAACGCCCCTTGGGATCGTGTGCCCCAGACGGCGTATTTCGTACATACTCGTATAGATTTTTCCCCCCCTCCTCTCCAATCGGATCCCGTGTGATCCACCGTCCGAGCCGTGGGCTGTAGTGGCGGTAGCCCCAGTAGCCGAGGCCTGTCTCCGCGTCGAACATCTTCGTACTGAACCGGAACGGCTGGTCGTACTCGTTCAGGGCCGCCTCGTTCAAACGAGCGCCGTACGGCGTGTATTCGTAGTGCGCGGCAATCGTGCCCTCGGCGCCGGCCGTCGTCTCCACCAACTGGCCCACGTTGCCGTTCGCGTCGTAGAAGTACAGGAACTGCCGACTCGCCACCGGGTCCTCCGCGGCCAAC
>WJJR01000147.1 GCA_014729565.1 Candidatus Zixiibacteriota bacterium
AGATTGATGGAATCGAATTGTAGCGGGTGTCTTCGAACAATCTGAACCCACCGCAAGCGGTGGGGCACCCCAACTATTCCTTCGTTGTTAGCTCGGACGTGATCCGCCCCTCACTCAACGTCGTCTCAATCTCCTGACCCGGTTTCAGGCCTTTCGTTGTGCGCAGCACATCGCGGTGGCCGGCGAGGCGGGTGATGGAATAGCCGCGATTGAGGACGGCTGTGGGGCTGAGGGCTTCGAGTTTGCCGACCGTGGCCGCTAAGGCGATCTGGCGGTCGGTGGTCAGTTGTTTGGTGGAGCGGAGCAGACGGGCGGTGATCTCATCGAGACGCTGGCTCCACGTTTGATACAAGTCGGCGGGTTTGCGCAGGGCGTGCGAGCGGTAAAGACGCTCCCAGCGTTCGCGGTAATATTCGATCAGGCCGTAGGCGCCGCGTGTCAGACGATTAACCAGCGGGGCGAACTCATGACGCGCTTGCACCCAATTGTCGGTGATGCGTTCGGCGGCGGCGGTAGGTGTCGGAGCGCGGTAATCGGCAACCATGTCGGCGATGGTGAAATCAACCTCGTGCCCGACCGCTGCCACCACCGGTATGCGCGACTTGTAGATTGCACGCGCAACCACCTCTTCATTGAACGCCCACAAATCTTCGAGCGATCCTCCCCCCCGTCCGACAATGAGCACATCGATGTCAGCACGCTGATTGAATAATTCGATAGCGGCGGCGATCTCCTCTTTCGCCCCCTCCCCCTGCACATGCACCGGCGCGAGAATCATCTGCATCCCGGGGAACCGTGCGGCGATGGTGCTGGAGATATCGCGAATGGCGGCGCCGGTCGAAGATGTCACGATGCCAACGGTCTCGGGATATTCGGGAATGTCGCGTTTACGGTCGGTGTCGAACAACCCCTCACGCATCAGCTTCTCTTTGATCTTCTGAAAGGCGATCTCGAGCGGGCCAATGCCGGCATCGATGATCTGCCGGCAGACCAACTGATACTCCCCGCGCGGCGGATAGACCGACAGCGATCCGAAGGCCCGCACGCGTTTCCCACTCTCCAGTTCGAATTGCAGACGGCTCGCGGTACTGCGCCACATCACCGCGCGCAGTGTCGCCTGATCATCTTTCAGCGAGAAATAGCGATGACCGGAGGCGGCGCGAGTGTAGTTCGAGATTTCGCCCTCGACCCAGATATCGACGAAGGTGTCTTCGAGCGTGGACTTGACGAGGTGGGTCAGCTCACTGATGGAGAAGATCTTTTCGGCGTCGAGGAGTTTGTGCATGGGGGGAGTATGGGGTGTGGATGCGGGCAGCACAAGGATGCGTTGGTCGAAAAAGCCGCGAAGCGGCGGCATATTATAGCACCGGGAGCTTACACTGAGCGGAGTCGAAGTGTGAGCCCGGTGATGCCGTGCCCCATTACCAACAACTCCTGGCGCAACATCTGAGCCCTGAAAGGGCGACAGTGCAATACGCGGTGCACCTAAAGACGCTGTCGCCCTTTCAGGGCTATGTTGTTGCTGCTACAGGAAACCCAGGGCTTCCGCCCCTTCGAGGCTAATTACGAGTAACTCGAAATCACCGGGCCGGGTGCGAGAATACAACACGCCCGCTTGAAGTGGGCCTAGCGTGCGAGAGTAAACACCGCAGGTGGCGGGTACCACTGACCTTGGGGCGTGTTGAAAAACCCGTGTGTACATCGCGTAGGTGCGGCTCTTAGCCGCACCGGTCCGGCTAAGAGCCGGACCTACGCGAGGATGATATAGGTTTTTCAACACGCCCCTTGGTCAGTGGAGCTACGAACTTGGTCGTAGTGTCGAACATGACACTGGATGGGCCTCTATGAACACGTGAGTATCCGCGGTCAATGTGAATTACGGGTCAGTGCGGTCGTGATTGGTCGCCTCCCCTACTCCACACACCCAAGCAGCGGCGCAGCGCCGTTGAAGAACACGGTGTTGATCAGGTAATTCAGATCGACCGCATCGACCGTACAGTCCGCGTTCACATCCGCCGCGTTCATCGGCGCGTCCGGTTCGCCATTGAAGAATAACACGTCGATCAACTCATTGATATCGACAGCATCGAGGACCTCGTCCATGTTCAAATCGCCCGGACGGTATCCGACCGAAGACACGTCGACCGTATACGCTTTCTGACTGTTGTATACCAGCGAGGCGTCGTACACGCGAATCGAGAAGTCGTAACTCCCCGCTTCTGTCGGTGTGCCGGAGATGACCCCGGTAGATTCGTCGAGCGTCACACCGGGTGGCATACTGCCGGCCACCACCAGAAACTGATCGGGCTCTATACCGATCACCTCGAGGGAATCGAGATACGGTGTCCACTCAGCTCCATCCGGGAGCGAATCGGTGACCAGGTGCATCGTGTAGTCTTCGTTGACCAGCGTTTTCAAAATCCAGTTCTGGGGATCGAACGAAATCGATGTCGGCACTTGTGACGTGACAAACAGGTAATCCTGCTCCCGTTCGGTGTTCCACACCCGATGCGTCGGGGTTCCACCGACACCATTGAGGACCAACGTGATCGGCAGGGAGAACACCTGCGGTGTCGATGACTGCGTCTGCCGGACATGAACGTGAACATCGTAGAAGTTGTCGTAGTCATGTGGCACGGCGGTCCAGGACAGGCGGTAGCGTGGATAGAATTCCCCATAGATCCACTCCTGGAAGAACGCGTCGAGATCCATTCCGGACACATCTTCACAAATCGCCTGAAAATCCTCGGTGACGGCGTCTTTGTGTTGATGATCCGGGTGGCTGTAGTAAGTGCGCAGGATATCGAAGAATACCGAATCGCCCACAACTCCCCGCAGCATGTGGAGCACCCACGCGCCCTTGTCGTATACGCGGCTCGAAAAGATATCCCAGACATCGGTGGTATCCTGGCAGTAAATGGTCCCGCCATAGTAGTAGGCCATACCCAACATGTACCCGCGATACGATGATGCGTCATACCGATGTTCCACCCAAAGGGCTTCGGAGTAGCTGGCGAATCCCTCGTTCAGCCAGATGTTGTGCCAGTCGCGGCAGGTAATCATATCACCCCACCATTGATGCGCCAGTTCATGCGCGATGAGGTATTGATCGAACCCGAAATCGGATGATGTCGCCGAGGTCACGGTCTGATGCTCCATGGCGCCGCCCCAGGTGAAGTGCGCCATGCCGTATTTCTCATTCACAAACGGATACTCACCCCAGAGATCGGAGAAGAACTCGATTTGGTCGACCACAATCGGCCAGCTCTCACGAGCCTGCAATTGCAGGGACGGATACGAGTAAAACCGCACCGGCATCGAATCGACGTCACCCGGACCGTAGTGGTACCACCGGTCAAATCGCGCGTAGTCGGTAATCGCCAGCGACACCAGATACGTAGTGATCGGATATCCTTCGTGCCACCAGTACGTCGTCGTCCCATTTCCATTGTCGATCGAGTCGCGCAACACGCCGTTGGACACAACGTAGAAATCGGAATTGACGGTGACAGTGACGTCGACCGAATCGGCCTTATCGGACGGTGTGTCCTTGCACGGCCACCATGATTGCGCCATGTACGGTTCCGACAGGGTGGAAATGATCGGTTTGTCTTCGTAGGAACCAAAGCTGAACCCCATGAAGCCGCCGCTCGTGGGACGACCTTGATACCAGATGGTAAGATCGAACGTCTCCCCCATGTTAACCGGCGCAGTCAGCGTGACGTACAAGAAGTTCCCACCCCGTGACCACACCACGGGCTGCCCCGCTGATTTGACCGAATCCACGGTCAGCGAGCTATGCAGATTGATCGTAGGCGTCTCAAACGCATCCTCACGACCCGCTGCCTGCATCGTCAACTCACCCACGATCCAGCGACTGACCTCGTCGATGTCAAGATTGATGTCGTAATACAACGCGTCATAACCAGCCGTGCTGACCACACTGGCCGGCGCCGGCATCGACATGCGACGTTCGTGGGCCCTGACCTTGCCCTCGATCATGAGCGCGTGGCGTTCTTCAGGTGTCAGGTCGGCCGTGTATCCTTCGACGTCTACTTGCGAAGCCGTAGCGGAAGGAACAATAGCGGTGAGGATTAGAAAGGTGAGTAGA
>WJJR01000148.1 GCA_014729565.1 Candidatus Zixiibacteriota bacterium
GCGATACAGCAGAGGCCGGCCCAAAGAGAGCGAAGAAAGCAAACTTTAACGGAGTAAGGAGACAGTCATGGTAGCAATTCTGGTAGTCGCAACGATCGCCGTCTTCCTCACGGTAGACGCGCTGGTCCGACGGCGTGCGGTGGTCCGGCATCCGGTCCGCGCCTTTGCCCCGGCCTATGTGCGTGAGGCACTGCAGAAAGTCTGGATGGGCAACGCGGCCCTCCAGCCGGCCGATTTCACGCCGCGAGCAGACCGGTTCTATGATGAAGGCCACACCTTTGTCGAATTGGCACCTGATGGTTCGGTGTCAGTGGGTATTGATCGCTTCCTGCGTGAAGCCATGGCCGATTTCAAGGTCTACGGCCTGCTCAACGAAGGGCAGGTGGTTCATCGCGGTGACGCCATAGCCGAACTGAGATCGAATGGCCGGACGGCCAAGATCCTCTCGCCGGTCGATGGCGTCATCCAGCAGCACTTCGACCCAATGCCCGATGAAGGGGTCGAACCGCCGTTGTATGCGATCGTCCCGCAGAATCTCCAGCCGCACCTGAATCGGATGACGCTGGGCGAACGCGCCAGTGAGTGGCTGCAGACGGAGATCGACAAACTGCGTCAGTTTGCCGACACCGTCATGCCGAAACCGGCGCTGGTGGGCGCCACCTCCGCCGATGGCGGTGTGCCGAACGATCCGTTGACGAACACCTGCAATGAGAAGCAGTTCACCAACTTCAAGAACTCGTTCGGACTGATGTAAGCCACGTGTGTATGAGCGCAGAACCTTGGAAATGAGGTGTTAACGATGAGTCGGCAACGAGCACTACTGATTGACATCACCCGCTGTGTCGGCTGCGGTGCGTGCACGGAAGCCTGCCGCGAACAGAACGGACTACCTGAAGTCGAGGACACGGATCTCTCCGCAAACTCGTTTACGGTCGTCCAGGAAAAGGGCGACTACTACGTGCGCAAGCTCTGCCGCCACTGTGTGGAGCCGACCTGTGTGTCGGTCTGCCCCGTGGGCGCATTTACGAAGACGCCGGACGGTCCGGTCACTTACGACGCGACCAAGTGCATTGGCTGTCGCTACTGCATGATGGCCTGCCCGTTTGAGGTTCCCCGCTATGAATGGGACCGCAAGGCGCCGCTCGTGACGAAGTGCATCATGTGCCACGAGCGCGTCAAAGAGGGCGGCCAGACCGCCTGTGCCGAAGCGTGCCCGGCGGAAGCGACCACCTTCGGCTACCGCGACGAGCTGATTGAAGAGGCGCACCGGCGCATTCGGGAGAATCCGGACGACTATTACGATCACATCTACGGTGAACATGAAGTCGGTGGTACAAATGTTCTCTTCCTGTCACCGGTCAAGTTCGAGGACCTCGGGTTCCGAACCGACCTTGGGGAACGACCACTTCCTGAACTGACGTGGGAAATACTCAAGAAGATCCCGACGCTGGTCACCACCGGTGGCGTTGCACTGGCCGGTATATGGTGGTTGGTGAATCGACGCACCACTGTCGACCAACTGCGACATGAATCCGGCGAGAGACACCCGCACCAACCGAACACGACGGACATCGAGAGGGGGCGGGACAATGGCTGAGAAGATTAAGAAACTCACGTTCTGGAACGTGATGTTCGGACTCATTGTGATTGTCGGCGTGATCGCCACGATCCGCCGCTTCGCCCTCGGACTCGGTGCGACGACCGGATTGAGTGACGCGGTGCCGTGGGGCATGTGGATTGGCTTCGACGTCATGAGCGGCGTCGCCCTGGCCGCCGGTGGATTCACGATTTCCGCGCTGGTCTACATCTTCAATTTGAAGGAATTCAAGCCAATCGTGCGTCCGGCGATTCTGACGGCATTCCTGGGCTACATTCTCGTCGCCGTGGGTTTGCTGTTTGACCTCGGACGGCCCTGGTTCATCTGGCATCCGATTATCTTCCACAATCCGCACTCGGTCATGCTCGAAGTGGCCTGGTGTGTGATGCTGTATCTGACCGTCCTGGCGCTGGAGTTCTTCCCGGCGTTCCTGGAACGGTACCGTCTCACGAAAGCGGTTAAGGTGATCAAGATCGCGACACCGGTGCTGGTGATCGCGGGTGTGCTGCTGTCGACATTGCATCAGTCATCGCTCGGGTCGCTGTTCCTCATCGTGCCACATAAGTTGCATCCGCTCTGGTACTCAACGCGGCTGCCGTGGCTGTTTTACACCTCGGCGATCGCGATTGGTTTTGGCATGGTCATTGTCGAATCGTATCTGTCCAGTCGCGCCTTCGGCAAATCCCTGGAACGTCACATCGTGATCGACTTGAGCCGCGCGATGCTGGTTTCGCTCGTGTTTCTGGCGGTTCTTCGTGTGCAGGATCTGATCGCTCGCGACGCGCTCCACTACATGTTCCAGGGGACGTTTGAAGCCCAAATGTTTTGGATCGAAAACGCTCTGTTGATCATCATCCCGGTCACGTTGGTGGCCATTCGTCGAATCCGACATCACCCGATGGGTCCCTATTTCGCCGGACTATCGGCCGTGATGGGACTCGTAATGAATCGGATGAACGTCGCGGTGACCGGCATGTCCGCCCACACCGGCTACTACTGGCCGTCATGGGAAGAGATCATGATCACTGTATTCTTGGTGACGCTGGGATTCGCCGCGTTTGCCTGGGCGATACGGAATCTGCCGGTCTTTGGACACACGCCCTGGCGGGAAGTGGTGTATGTGAACCCGTTGCAGAAAACTCCGGCGTCGGAGCAGAGTCCCGCACTGCATCCGGCCAACGCCTGGTTACGATGACGAAACGGACCCGAAACAGTGCGCCGGCCGTCGGCAGCCCGTGCATTTGGATGGAAGCCGGTGTGATCGACTACTGGCTCTGCGACCGCGGCTTCAATTGCGACACCTGTCCGCTCGATATGGCGCTCCGTGGACGGTTCCCGGATCGGGCTCGTCCGGTGCCGCGCACCCCTTGGGTACCCGAGTCATTGCGTTTTCACCTGTCCCATCTCTGGGGCCATCCCCAGAGCGAGACCAAATGGCTGTTGGGGCTCGATTTCCATGCCTTGCATGCATTTCCCGATCCGCCGACCCTGTCGCTGCCGCGACCGGGGCGGCGGATCGCTATCGGCGATACGTTGTTGTCGATGCTCGTAGGGGGCGAAGCACTGCGCTGGCCCGCACCGACCGACCTCATTGTGCTCGAACGGAATGAGAATTGGACTAATAATGGCTCCGCACTGCGTGAGAACCCCTACGACGATGGCTGGGCCCTTATCGTCAAGCTCCAAGGACCGCTCGAACCATCTGACTGGGTTGATGCCGACACGATTCAGGCGTTCTGTGTCACCGAACGCACTGCCTTAAAAGAACTTTGCCACGAAACGTCGCAGGACGAGTCGACATTGGGGGCCACCGCGGCTGACGGGGGGACGCTTACCGCCCATCCCGACCGCATTCTCCCCCGGTCAGTCTATTTGGCCTTCCTCCGGGACCACTGGGGATTGCTGCCGCTCAACTCCGGTTTTTGACAAATTCCGGACATCATTCAACCTATATAACAAGTGGGCATGACTATCACGTTGACCGCAAGGCCAACGCGCAGGAGAATTTCCAGCTAAGGAGGACTCTTGCCCAGCTTTGGCCAATCGCTATCCGTTAAGCTCTTCGCCATCCTGGTGATTGTGGTGGCCGTGGGCTTTGTGTTGTACGGGCAGA
>WJJR01000149.1 GCA_014729565.1 Candidatus Zixiibacteriota bacterium
CAAATCCCGGTTAGTGATCGTGGGTGAGGGTGGATGGATCGCCTGTTAGATCCGATATCGTTATTCTTCTTCGGTCTTCGATGACGGCGGATCGGACTCCGGCTTGGTCTCCGGTACTTTGGGTTTCGGCTTATCCTCGGGCATCTGTACCGCCCGGTTCATTTCATCCTTGGTTTCCTGAATGGCGCTGCGGAAGTCGCGGATTCCCTTGCCGAGGCTGTGCGCAATGTCGGGAATACGCTTCGCGCCGAAGAGCAACAGCACGGCAATGAAAATGAGCAACAGCTCCTGTACGCCAATTCCGCCAATCATCGTCTGCCACCATCACTCGGTTAGAGGTACCACCATTGAAAATAGACGAACACCAACAATACGAACAAGACACTGACGAAGTTGATCTTCAGTGTCAGACCCAATACGAGGGTGATGGCATAGAGATTCAAGGTCAGCGGTTCGACCTGTTCGAGGCCAACCGTCCGTCCCAGGCCGATCTCGACGTCGGTGGTAAACAACGTCTTAATCGTCCCCTCAGGCAAAAACGACCCCACCAGATTGCCGACCAAACCGCCGGCAACCGCGGCCAAAATCATTCCAACAATGAGAAAAGTCAGTTCCTGGCGTCTCACGCTTAGACTCCCCGGTCGGAGACCACGCGTTTTCGCAACGGCGAGTCCACTCCGGTGGCGGTTGTTCCAAGCAGTGACTTGAAGAGGGTCAGCCCGTCCTCGCTGCCCAAAATCGGCTCCACGGCCCGCTCCGGGTGTGGCATCATCCCGAGCACGTTGCCCTCACGGTTGCTGATGCCGGCAATGCTGCGGCGCGATCCGTTGGGATTCGATTTCTCGTCGGGAATCCCCTCGGCGTTGACATACCGAAATACGACCTGCCCCGAGGTCTCCAGATCCATCAGCGTTTCGTCATCGGCATAGTAGGCGCCGTCGGCATGCGCAACCGGCATGCGGAGAATGTCGCCGGGACGGGTCCCCCGAGTGTACGGCGTCCGATTCGAATCGACCCGCAGACGCACCCACTGGCAGGCGAACCGCAGCGACTCGTTGCGCAAGATCGCACCCGGAATCAACTCGGCTTCGAGCAGCACCTGGAAGCCATTGCAGATGCCCCAGACCAATCCTCCGGTTTCGGCAAACCGGATCACCGACTTCATCACCGGCGAAAACCGTGCAATCGCTCCCGGACGCAGGTAGTCACCGAAGGAGAATCCCCCCGGCAGAATCACACAGTCGACATCCTTGAGGTCGGAATCTCCGTGCCACAGAAACTCCACCGGTGCACACAGGACGCGCTTCAGTGCCGCATAGGCATCATAGTCGCAATTCGAACCGGGAAATGTGACAACGCCGAATCTCACGAGTGGACCTCCACGTGGAAAGATTCAATCACCGGATTGGCCAATAGCTTTTGCGAGATTTCACGCAGTTGATCCTGGGCCCTGGATGGATCGTCGGCATCGATCTCGATTTCAAAGAGACGGCCGGTGCGGACACTGGAGACCCAGTCATACCCCATCTGGCGCAGGGCCGTATGGATGGTCTTCCCCTGGGGATCCAGGACCCCATCCTTGAAATGAACTCGGACTGTCCCTTTGACGGTGGCCATCTGTCTCCTATCCGCCGGATCCCCCGGCGTGTGCCGATGCGTGAGCATTATAACGGCGCATCGAAATGAATCCCAGCAGTTTTAGTGCTCCGCCGGTAGAGAGGGGGGAGTCTGTTACCTGTTGTTTGAGCGTATGTTACGTGCATAGCGTCGGCCGCTCTGATACAAATGGACGCCCTCTCGGACAATCCCCGAGAGCACATAGATTAACACAAAGGGGAACAGGGTTTTGGACAGATCGATCACGGCGCCGATAATCGCTCCGACAATGAAGAGAAACTTGATCCGGTCCCAGTTATTGCGCCAGGACGTGGGCCGCTTCTCATATGGAATGCTCGACACCATCAGCCCCGATGTGACGATCATCATCACGACCAGTACCCGATCCAACTGAAACTCACCCCAGACATCGAGGCAGAACATCGTGTATGAAACCAGCAAACTCGCCGCCGCCGGTATCGGCAGTCCCTCGAAGGTTCCGCGTGGGCTGGTGCGCGCCGACAGATTGAATCGCGCCAGACGGAATGCGCCGCACATCACGAAGACGAATGCCACCATCCAGCCCCAATTGCCGAGCGCTTCAAGCTGTGCATTGTAAAGCAGAACCGCCGGCGCTACGCCGAATGTCAGCAGATCGGCCAGTGAGTCGAGTTCCATACCGAACCGGCTCACGGAATTCGAGACACGCGCGACAAAACCATCGAGGCCGTCGAGAAAGAACCCAAGCAGAATGAAGCGGCACGAGTTGATCACCTGCCCGTCGAATGCCGACAGGATGGCGAGGAAACCGCAAAAGAGGTTTCCGACGGTGAATATGCCCGGGAAAATGCCGCGGATATTGGTCACGATGTTGCCAATCCCGCCCGGGCGTCTTCTTCCTGACGATCGTCGGTCTGGCGACCGTACCGCGCAATGACGGTCTCGCCGGCCCGGACCTTCTCTCCCACCGTTACGGCCGCATCGAACCCGGGGGGCAGGATCACTTCCATGCGCGAGCCAAAGCGAATCATGCCGATCCGGTCACCGACCTTCAATTCATCACCCTCGCCGACACGGCAGACGATCCGCCGGGCAAGCACACCCGCGATCTGGGCGAAACGGATGATCCCCACGTCGTTTCGCATCACGATGTCCTGGCGCTCGTTCTGCCGTCCCGCCTCGGGCTTCATCGCGGCGATGAACCGGCCCGGTCGATAGTCGGTGGAGATCACCCGGCCGGCCGTCGGCGCCCGGTTCACGTGGACGTTGAATACTGAGAGGAAGGTGTCGATCTGGACCCCGCCGTCGGGGCGGGTGGTGACCGAAACAATCCGTCCATCCGCCGGTGCCACGATGGCATGGTTGCCCGTCGGCGCGGTCCGTGCCGGATCGCGGAAAAAGAACACGAAGAAGAACGTGGCCACGCCACCGGCCGCCGCGAGGATATACCATGCCCCTGCCCCGGTCGCACCGAGGAATGCTCCAATAGCGGTGACAAACAATCCGCCAATTACAAATGGCCACCCGTCGCGTGCCATATCCACTATCTACAGACTTTCGGCCCTACTTGATTGCAAGTGCACGGCGGATTACGAAGCGCGCGTGCCTCAAATAATGGTCAAGGTCGAACGCTTCGTTGACCTCATCCGCTGACATATGCTTCTGAACAGTCGAATCAGCCAGCACAACCTCATGGAAGGAAACATCTTGCGCGCCTTCCAATGCCAGCTTCTGAATCACCGCATAGGCCTTATCGCGCGACCCCATCCGCTCGGCCAGGGTCAACAACAAGCGTTGTGAAAAGGCGGGTTGTCCCCACTTGTTCAAGTTGTCAAGCATGCGGTCAGGGTGAATGCCCAAATTGGAAATCACTGAATCCAACAGGTGCAACATATAGTCACACCCCGTCGTTGCATCGGGGACAATCACCCGCTCGACCGACGAATGGCTGATATCGCGTTCATGCCACAGCGCCACGTTCTCCAAGCCGGCGCTGACATAGCCGCGCAGCACTCGCGCCAATCCACAAATCCGTTCGCAGATGATCGGGTTTTTCTTATGTGGCATCGAGGACGATCCACGCTGCCCCTTGAAGAACCCTTCCGTCAATTCCCCGACTTCGGTCCGATGCAACAGGCGGATCTCCTGCGCGATCTTTTCGGCGACCGCGCCGATGGCAGCCACCGCGAACAGGAACTCGGCGTGACGGTCCCGCTGGATCACCTGTGTCGAAATCGGCGCCGGCCGCAGGCCGAGTTTGCGGCAGACGTATGATTCCACCCGCGGATCGAGGTGAACGAAATTGCCGACCGAGCCGGACAACTTGCCGACCGAGATATTGTCAATCGCCACCTGCAAACGCTTGCGCGAGCGCACCAGATCGGCGTACCACAACGCGAATTTCAACCCCAGCGACGTCGGCTCGGCGAACACCCCATGGGTGCGTCCGGCGACCGGTGTGTTCGTATGCTTGCGTGCCAACTGCGCCAGGCGACGCGTGATCGACTTGATATCGTCGACCAGCAACACACCGGCCTGGCGCATCCGGACCGACATCGCCGTGTCGACAACGTCTGATGATGTCAGTCCCAGATGCAGGTATTTCTCATCCTTGCCGAGATGGCTTCCGACGTTGGTGAGGAAGGCGATCACATCATGACGCGTCGTCGCTTCGATTTCGAGAATCTGGTCGACGTTGAACTTGGCGTTGCGGCGCATCCGTGCGGGGGCGCCCTTTGGGATCATTCCCAACTGCGCCATCTTCTCGCTGGCCAGCAGTTCGATTTCGAGCCAGACCGTAAACTTGTTTTCTTCCGACCACAGCTTGTCGAATGTCTCTCGTGTGTATCGTTCAATCATCGTTCAATCCCACGGTCTTCTGTCATTCCGGTATCATCGAGCATTGTCACTTCACTGCGCCAATTGCGCAGGAACTGATCGGCCAACTCATCGGTGAGGGGGTGACGGCTGAGCGCCTTGAGCACATCCAATGGAATGGTACACGCATCGGCGCCACTGACCGCGACGTCGAGCACCTGCAACGGATCCTTGATCGATGCCGCCATGACTTCGGTGTCCAATCCATAATTGTCAAAGATCGCTACAATCTGTGCAACCACTTCGATTCCCGACTTGCCGATTTGGTTGAGCCGCCCCACAAACGGTGAC
>WJJR01000150.1 GCA_014729565.1 Candidatus Zixiibacteriota bacterium
ATCCATTCTCCGCGCGTGGCTGGGTTCAAAATGGATCCCCGCTTGCGCGGGGATGACAGGGGAGGCTTGACGACTGAACGGGGGCTTCTGCTAACGGAAAATACTTCTGACAATCGCTATATTGATTTCGATCCAGATTCACCGGGCTCACGCCCGGTGCTACGTTGTGTCGCGCCTACGGCGCTGATTCTGGCCATCCTCATGCAGTGCGGAGAGCCCCATCTCCCCCCTTGACCACCGCAACCTTATTGTGTACATCCTCTTACAATTGGATGGCGCGCCGCGTAGTATGTGGTTGCCCCGAATGGCCGCCTGATGGGGCGGGATGGAGTACCTTATGGATGAACAACAGAACAACGACTTTGAGCACGACGACGACCATATCAGCCAACCCGAGGAATCGTCGCAGGCCGGTGAGGGACAGCCCGCCCACCACGACGAGACACACCCCTGCTACCTGGTCGAATTCAAGGCGTCGCGGAAGGAGTATTACCGCGATCCGTACCATCTGCCGGTCAAAATCGGCGATGATGTGATTGTCCAGGTCGAACGGGGCGAGGATATCGGGCGGATCATTCAACGGATCCCCGAAGGCAAGGTCGAACACGATAAGGTCAAGGCACTGCCAATCTTACGCGTCGCCTCCGCCGACGAACGCAGCCAGTCGGCGGACAATCGTCAGAAAGAATTCGAAGCCCGCGAGGTCTGCCGCAAAATGGCGGGCGACCGGAATTTGAATATGAAGGTGGTCGACGCCGAGTGGCAGTTCGACGGGAACAAGATTACGTTCTATTTCACTGCCGAAAAGCGGGTCGATTTCCGGCAATTGGTCAAAGACCTGGCCGGAACATATCGGACACGGATCGAGCTGCGGCAGATCGGCGCCCGCGATGAGGCGCGACGAGTCGGCGGAATCGGCATCTGCGGCTACGAGCAGTGCTGCACGCTATTCCTCAAGGACTTTGAGCCGATCACAACCCAACTCGCGCGTGAGCAGAGCCTGTCGTTGAATCCGGCCAAGATCTCGGGCAACTGCGGACGGTTGCTCTGCTGTTTGCGCTACGAAAGCGGCTACTACCGCGAGGCGACCAAGCAGTATCCCAAGGTGGGGACCGACTGGATGACAGCCGAAGGTAAGGGTACGATCAGCGGCGTGCAGATTCTCAAAGATCAAGTGACCGTGTCGCTGCCGGAAGGGAAGCACGAGCCGGTCTCACTGACCGAGATCCGGCGTCAACAGCGCAAAAATAAATCGTGGTTCGAGTAGGAATCGAGATGCGACAATGCCCAACGACAAACGTCCCATATATTTCACGACACCAATTTACTACGTCAACGACAAGCCGCACATCGGCCACGCGTACACGACGATTGTCGCCGACTATTTGGCCCGCGCCAACCGTGTGCTCGGACGGCCGGCGTTTTTTCTGACCGGCACCGATGAGCACGGCGCGCGCATCGCCGAAGTCGCCCGCGAGCATGGCCGGACACCGCAGGAATGGTGCGACGAGCACAGCGAACACTTTAAGGCGGCGTGGAAAGCGCTGTCGATCGAATACGACGATTTCATTCGCACCACCGACAAGCGTCACGAAGCCGGTGTGCAGATCATGCTCGACCGGATGCACAAGGCGAAAACGGCCGATGGCCAGCCCGTGCTGTATGAAGCCGAGTACACCGGCCTGTACTGCATGGGGTGCGAGAAGTACATCACCGAGCGCGAGTTGGTCGAGGGTCGGTGTCCGTTGCATCCGAATCGGGAACTGCGCCAACTGACCGAGAAGAACTACTTCTTCCGTCTGTCTTCGTATTTGAAAGAAGTCGAGGCGATGATTCAGGACGGGCGCATTACGATTCGTCCGGATGAACGTCGCAAAGAAGTGCTCGGCTTGCTCAAATACGGTCTCGAGGATTTCTCGGCATCGCGCGAAAAAGTCGACTGGGGTGTGCCGTTGCCGTTCGACCCCTCGCAGAATGCGTATGTCTGGGTCGATGCGCTGCCGAACTACATCACGGCGATCGGGTTTGGCGCCGACGAAGCCAAGTTCACACAGTGGTGGACCGAGGCCGAGTCGACACACTTGCTCGGCAAAGATATTTTGAAATTCCACGCGATCTTCTGGCCGGCCATGCTGCTGTCGATCGGCGAGGCGGTACCGGAGCATCTGTTCATTCACGGGTACTTCACCGTCAACGGGCAGAAGATGAGCAAGTCGCTGGGGAATGTTATCGATCCGCATGCGTTGGTGAAGGCATTCGGCCCCGACGGCACACGTCACCTGCTGCTGACACAGTTCCAGTTTGGGCAGGATGGCGACGTCAAAGCCGAGGAGTTCTTGCGGCAGTTCAATGCCGATTTGGCCAACGATGTCGGCAATCTGGTATCGCGTGCAGTCAAGTTGATTGACCGGCATTTTGATGGGCAACGTCCCGAAGTCGGTGCGCGTGAAGCGATTGATGACGAATTGCGCGAGGCGGCACTAACAGCGGTGGATCAGTTCGACGATGGTGTCGGGCGTTTGATCCCGAACGATGCGATTCTGGCGGCATTGAATCTGTCGCGCGCGGCCAATCGCTATATGGAACAAACGGCGCCGTGGAATCTGGCCAAATCGGGTGACACGGATCGGTTGGGAACCGTGCTCGCGACAGTCGTTGAAGCGATTCGTGTGTCGGCTGTCTTGCTGTCGCCGGGAATTCCGAACAAAGCTCGCCAAATTCTGAAAGCGCTGGGGTTCACCAAGCCCGAAGACGAACTGAGCCCGGACGCAATACGCGGATGGGACCGATGTCCCGGGCCGTTTACGCTTCCCGAATCGATCTTCCCGCGGCTGGACAAAGCGGCAATCGATCTGTCAGGCAAGAAAGAGGAGCCCAAGCAGGTTGCGGAGAACGTCATCTCGATTGATCAGTTCTTCGAGACCCAATTGCGCACGGCGAAAGTGCTTGAAGCGGAAGCCGTCAAGGGTGCCAAAAAGCTGCTGAAGCTGCAGATTGAAGTCGGTACGGAGAACCGCCAGATTGTGGCCGGGATCGCCGAGCATTATAAGCCCGAGGACTTGATTGGCCGCACGATTGTGGTTGTGGCCAACCTTCAGCCGGCCAAGATTCGCGGTGTCGAATCCAATGGGATGCTGTTGGCCGCATCGAATGGGAAGACTTTACGATTGGTGACCGCCGATGGCGAGATACCGTCGGGATCGAAGGTGGGATGAGGCATTTCTCGGGTGCCACTGACCTTGGTCAGTGGAAGGATGGTCTCGTTACACTTGGCTGAAGGGCCTGTTCAAAAAGTCGTGTGTTGACTCCGGACCAGATGATGTCACTGAATGAGACAATCATAACCTCGCGTAGGTGCGGCTCTTAGCCGCACCGGTCCGGCTAAAAGCCGCACCTACGCGAGAAACCTATGGTTCTTCAACACGCCCTGAAGCCGGGTGCTAGAATACAATCAGCCCGCCTGAAGCGGGCTCTGGGATTGGAAACAGACAGCGTAGGGGCGTATTGAATACGCCCCTGGCGCGTGACCCTTACGGAGAGAGGGCGTACTCAGTACGTCCCTACGGATCAGGCACATGGCCGGTGAGCCAGTGCACCAGTTGAATCCTACCACTGACCAGGGTCAGTGGCACCCCAACTTGAATCTGGCAATTCTCTCATGATCGAAACCCACGCCCATCTCGACTTTCCCCAATTCGACGACGACCGCGAGGCGGCGATTAAACGCGCGGCCGATGCGGGCATTCATACGATCATCAACATCGGAACCGATTGGGACTCGTGTGACCGCGTGATCGAACTGGCCGAAGCGCATCCTCGATTGTTCGCAGCGGTCGGGATTCATCCGCACGACGCCAAGATCTGGGAGGGCGACAGATCGAGCGAACGGCTGAAGACTCTGGCAGAGCATCCCAAAGTTGTCGCCATCGGTGAGATCGGACTCGACTATTACCGCAACAACTCACCACGCGATAAGCAACGGGTTGCCTTTGTCGAACAAATCGCCGTCGCCAAAGACATGAATCTCCCGATCGTCATTCACAATCGCGACGCCTTTAATGATATCTTCGAAGTTTTGCTGATGGAAAGAGCATACGACGTCGGTGGTGTGCTGCATTGCTTCTCCGAAGGTGTTGCCGAAGCGGAAAAGAGCATCGATCTGGGGTTTCACTTGTCGGTGAACGGTATTCTGACCTACAAGAAGGCCACGATGGCCGAGGTCGGCAAATCAGTCCGGCTTGATCGGTTGCTGCTCGAAACCGATTGCCCGTTTCTCGCACCGCATCCGCATCGCGGTAAACGCAACGAGCCGGCGTATGTGGCCTTCGTCGGTGATAAGCTGGCGGAGTTGCGCGGCACACCGGTCGACGAGATCGCGGACGTGACCGACGAGAACGCGAACCGTCTCTTTCGATTGCCGCCGTTACAATAGGTCCAATACCCATGTCCCGTCGCAGTGGCAAACCCCCAATCTCCAAGGAGAAACTGCGGGCGCGCAAATCGCTATCGCAGAATTTCCTCGTTGATCTGACCATCGCCGATCAGATCGTCGCGGCCGTCCCGTTCAAGCCGGGTGATGTCGTGTACGAGATTGGCTCGGGGAAAGGGTTCATCACCGAGCGGCTCGTTCAACGCGGCGCCGTGGTCTGGGCGGCGGAGAAAGACCGCCGCATGGTCGGGATGCTGCGCAAGAAGTTCAACCGCGACCCGAATGTCACTATTCACCATGTCGACATTCTGGATCTACCGCCGCAATCCGAGCCGCCGGAGGGGGCCTGGCTGGTCGGGAATCTGCCATTTGGCATCGGCACGCCGATCTTGCAGTGGTTATTCGATCATCGCGATGTGCTCCGCGGCGCCGTAGTGACTTTGCAGCGTGAAGTGGTCAATCGCCTTCTGGCGAAGCCGGGGGACAGCGAGCGATCGGCGCTATCGGTCTGGTTTCAGGCCCGGGGTACGGGCGAGCGTATTGTCAATATCCCGCCGAAAGCCTTCATTCCCCCGCCCCGCGTCACCTCAACCGTGATGCGTATTGCCTTCAAGCCGGAAACGCCCGGCGTTGAGGGCGTGCCGGGTATCGAGTATATTGTGCGCAGCGCGTTTGCGCAGAAACGTAAGGTGCTCGCCAACAATCTGCGATTGCTGACCCATCTGTCGGCCGATGATTGGGCGCGGCTGCACGAGGAGTGCGACGATCTGCTGCGGCGGCGCGCCGAAGAGCTTCACGCCAATGACTTCGTCCGTCTGGCCAAAGTTCTCCGTCTTGCTGACCGTGTTGGCGATGATCGGGATATCGGCCACGACGACACAGGGCGCTAACTGGCGCTCGTGGGCGGAAGCCGGATTCTCCTCATCGTATGCGACACGGTCCTGGTTTGACTCGACTTCAGCGCAGCTAATCGGTCCCCTCGGTGCGCGCTGGCAATTGGGCCAGCACCTCGACTTACTGCGCAATGACCTTTCCGCCGGTGGCGATGTACGTCAACGCAACCACCGGCTGTTCGTGTCCGCCAAACCGTACCCGACAGGGAGCGGATGGACACTTGATATCGTCGGGACCGACAACGCGATCAAAGAGACCGTGGATCGCCGGACACTTGTCGGAAAAGCACTTCTGGGCCGGTTGCTCAATTGGCGCGATGCGCTTTCGGTGCACCTGGAAGCCGGCGCCATCGCATCGCGGCATACCGCCAGCACGGCCGAACGCCGTGACGCCGGGTTCGGACACCGCGCATCGGCGGAGTGGTCGACCACCACACAGAACGCCTCGGACATTCTGCCGGAAGCGATCAACGCCTCGATTCGCAACGACGGCGACCGGCGCGACCGGCTGCGCGCACACGACACCGAGTGGGACTTCGGCTCGAATTGGCAGTGGGAACGTGACTCACTCGAATTGGCATGGGGCGAACAGTGGTCGTCGACACGGTTCTATCCGAACCCGGAGACGTTTGACGATGTGGGCGAACAGGAACACCGGCGACGGAACATTCGCTTTGCGTGGCATCACGGCACAAGTAACAATAATCGCTCTGCGCTGAAGTCACTCATCTCTCCATTCTCATGGCAGGTCGAAGCCGACGCCGGTCTCGATCGGAACACCTATTCGAGTGTGACCACTGATGAGGCGGTCGCGGCACTGCCACGCGACACACGAACAACCGCACGCGGCTATCGGTTGCAAACCAGCCGCGCGATGGGGCCAATCGCAGCCGACATTCAGTATCGCTACCGTTGGGTGCAGGACCGATTTGGCGAACAGCGGCGCGATCAGACCGCCGAGACCGGTGAAGTCGAAGGCCGACTGCGGTGGCAGGTTACATCCAGGGACTCATTGACAGTACGCAGCATCTTCCGCGTGACGTCGTACACGGCGCCGGGTGAGGAGAACTTCTTCGACGATCGTGATCAGGCCGAACGGGTCGTGGAGGTCGCCTGGTGGCGAAAGGTGTCGCCGGTATTGACCATTCGTCCGATCTTCTCGTTTCGCGGCTTCCGCCAGATCTTCATTTCCGAGGATCGCTCGGCAAATAACAACACCGATGACGTGTACCTGCTGGCGCCGGAGTTCGAATGGCAACCGTCGCGAATCATCACGGTCTTCGAACGCGTTTCGGTACGTGCGCACTACCGGTTCTTCGAGTTCGACCGCAGCGATCCCGATGGACGGGGGACACTGTACCGCCGGGCCGAGTCAGAAACGCGTCTGGGGCTCCGCCAGTCCGCCCGGACCACCTGGCGTCTGCGGTATGTCTATCGCTACGAGGACTTTGGCGGGCTGTTCGACCGCGATGGCTGGGTGCAATCCGTCGATTGGGACCGTCGCTCGCATCTGATGGACGCGACATTAGAATGGCGCCCATTCGGCACCCTGCTGGTGAAACCGAATCTGGGCCTGGAATTCAAGCGTGCCTTCCAGCATCGATTGGACGGTACCGAAATCACACGTATTAAGGATGAGCCGTTTAAGCGGCAGTATATCGGCATGGAAATCCGGTGGACGATGAATTCGGGATTTGTGTTGCGCGCGTCGCTGGCGCGACGGGTGCAGCAGTTTGGATCATCGCCGAAGGATCGTGATGATCGCTGGAACGTTTACTTTGCCCGGCCAATACCATGAGAATTCTCGCTGTCCTGATGCTTGCTGTTCTGAGTGCACTTGTGCTGCTCACCGGTTGCGCCAAAGATCCGTTTTCAACCCGTGAGGCCGAAGAACCGATCGGTGGAAAGGGAACGTACATCACACCGGTCGATCCGCTGATCGGGCTCGAGAATTTGCGCTTCGCAATGATCGAGCAAAACCTCGGTCATTATCGCCAGACGTATTCCGAATCGTTGTTATTCACATTCGATTTCCTGTTGGTCGACCGCCCGGATTCGATTAGTGGTTGGGATGCCGCCGAAGAAGACCGCATCGCCGGGAATCTGCTCGCCGACGCCGATTCGATTGGATTGGTCTGGGAATTGACCGATGGACGAACCGACCGTTTCGATGATTCGACGGCATTTCTCTATCGCACGTATGACATCGCCGTCGTGCGCGACAGTGTCGATACCGTGGTGACACAAACATACAAAGGCGAGTTCATCATCCGTATGGAACGCGATGCGCTGGATTTGTGGAGTATTGTCGGGTGGGAGGACTTGCATCTGTCGGCCACGCAACCGTCGTGGGCCGATCTGAAATCGAGTTATCGTTGATGATGTCCAGCGGTGTATGCGATAGACATGCCGTACGCGCGGTGCTCAGTATGATGATCATCGCATTGGTGATCGGTTGCGCCAATCCGTTTTCACCGCCCGATGTTGGTCCGACCGGCGGATCGCCGATCAAGCCGCTCGATTCGCCGGAGAATGTCCTGGAGAACTTGCAGTACGCGTATGAGCAGCGTGATTTCGACGTCTATGAAGAACTGCTCGACGAAGACTTCCGTTTTGTCTATTTCGATCCCGAGCAAATCGAGGGAATCGAAACAGTGATTGTGCCGCGCGATGGGCCCTCCGGCGATCTGGAGCGTACGCGTCGGCTGTTCCGCGTGTTCGATGAAATCCGGTTGCCGGTGTTCGATACGGTCGCCAGTTCGTTCGATACAACTGTCTCGCCACCGTTACCTCAGCGCCGAGTCGCATTTCAATTGACCGTGCGCGACCTGGATGGCGATTTCGATTTTGAATCGTACGAGGCGACTGGCGATGCGCTGTTCACGTTCCGCCAATCGGCCACCGATCGTCTGTGGCGGATTGTGCGCTGGGAAGATTTGTCCAATCAGTAGCATCTATAGCAATTGTCAGAATCCCGTTTCGTTTGAGGGTGGGCTTCGCCCACCAAGTCTCTGTTTTGCAGCCGACGTGGTGGACAAAGCCACCCTTGGGCTGAAACAACTTGGAGCCGCACCCACGCGAGGTTGCAATTCATTCACTTGTTGGATTCATGGTGGTTGGGAAACACGACACGACTCTTTTTTGACACGCCCCTTAAGCTCGTGATGCCGCGCATAAACGAACTCATAACAATGGCCCGACGGATGCGCGAATGGAAATCTGAACCCACCCGAACAGGTTATCGACTTCGTCGATAACCTGTTCGGGTGGGGCACCCCATGTACGCGTGTAGACTGCTTCTGACAGCCGCCCGAACACGCCATTTGGCAACATCTTAGCCTCGTCTCAACCTGTGTGTGCAATCTCCTGCACACATGGCAGCCAGTCCATATTCAATAATTCACGAAATCCTCCATACGGTATCGCTGCTGATTCTCCGGTGACTGCCGATAGTTGTGACAGATGGAACGCAATCCGTCTGGGCAGGACGGAGTGGTGTATCGGTCACTCTTTGGGCGATATGGCCGATCATCATTAGGTGAAGGCAATAGTACGAGGAACCCACACGGTAACCGGCAGCGCGCAGTTTCGATGATCATCATCATGCCGGGATCACCGGAGGACAGGCACCATGCGTAGACGATACACGTTACGCTCACGACTGACGGTGGCTGGCGCTTTCGCTGCATTGCTGTTGACCGCGGCGATGGTCCATGCCGGAACGACCGGTAAGATTTCCGGAATGGTCACGGACAGCCAGACGGGCGAGCCGATTGCGGGCGCTATTGTCAAAGTCGTCGGAACCGATCTGCAAACGCGGACCGACGCCAATGGCAATTACGTGATCCTCAACGTTCCCGTCGGCAGCCACACGATCGAAGCAACGCTCATCGGTGAGGAAGCCAACCCGGCCGAAACCGAACTGCTGTTGTTCCAGCAGATCGAGATTCGGGATTTGAAGGTGTCGGTCGACCTGGACACCGAGCACGACATCATGCTGTCGTCGGAGCCGGTCGAAATGGGCACCATCGTGGTGATCGCCGAACGTCCTCTGGTGATCAAGGACCGCACCGCCTCGATGCGCATCGTCGAACGTGAGGAAATCCAGGACCTGCCGACCCGCGGGTATCGTGACATCGTCGCGTTGCAGCCGGGCGTGGTGCAGCGTGTCGGTAATCTGTTGAATGTCCGCGGCGGACGATTCTCGGAAGTTGCGTACTTTGTCGATGGGTTCTCGCAGCAGGATCCCTTGACCGGTATTTCCACCACTGAAATCAATAATAACGATCTCGAAGAAGTTGCGATCACTACGGGCGGGTTCAACGCCGAATATGGTTGGATCGCCTCCGGCGCCATCAACGTCACCACCAAAGAGGGCGGCGATCATTTGGCGGGGACATTTGAAGCGGTTACAGACAACTTCCATGGCAGCTCGTACGATTACAACGTTTACGACGCCAGTCTCTCGGGACCGCTCGCTCTGGGCGGCGACATCGGCTCGTTCATCGTGTCCGGTGAGCGCCGGTGGAAGGGCGACCGCGAACCATCGGTCATTGCCAGTGGACCGCTCAGTCACAACAGCAGCGGCGGCTGGACGTTGCGCAGCAAATTGAATCTCGATCTGACGTCTGAGATCGAACTGAAACTCGGTGGGATCTTCTCATCGGACAACTGGGACTTCTGGCTGAGTTCGTTTCAGTTCAATCCGGAACACGCTCCGCGTCTGGAAGACCATAACCATTCGCTGTATGCGACGATCGAACACGTCATTAACCCGCGCACATTCTACACCCTGTCGGGCAACTACTTCTCGACGGAGCGTGAACGCGGCGACGCGACCCATTTCGGCAACATCTGGGCATACGGCCGTCCGGGAACCGATCCCAATTTCGACGGCACGGGCTTGTTCTACGCGTGGGACGATATCAACGGTGAAACACCGGTCGAGGATACAGTGATTGACGGCCGGACATATCCCAGTCGTGGCGATGAAGCCGCCACCTGGGTGGACTACCTGCATCGCAAATCATCGTATGTCGGCTTCGACTTCGATATCGTCAGCCAGATTCATCCGCGCCACGAAATCCGCGCCGGTGTCGACTATCAACGGCACACTCTGCGCCGGTACTACCATTTGACGCCGAACGATGTCTACAAGGGTACCGAGAGGGGCAAGGGAGGATTTGATGCCGTCGATCGGTACGGCTATAATGTGACTGGTGACACCGAATTGGATGATGGTCTCGATGGGGCCAAGCACCCGCTCACCTTCGCTGGATTCATCCAGGACAAGTTTGAACTGGACGGCATGATCATCAACGCCGGCTTGCGTCTCGACTACCTCAATGTGAATACGCAGCGGTTGCGTGATGAGACCAGTCCGCTCGATCCGGATCACTATATAGAGAAAGCCGCTCAGGGGCTCCCGGTCACCGATAAGCAGCTCGCCCTGGCAGACAGCCTCGATTCGGGTGATTTGGAAGCCAGCCGGGCGGAGGTGGAGTTTTCCCCGCGTATTGGCATTGCCTTCCCGGTGGCTGAACACACGGTGTTCCATGCATCGTACGGACGTTTCATGCAGCGGCCGGATCTGATGAATCTGTATGTGTCGTACGACTTCCTGGAGTGGATGCTGAACTACGGACAGTTCTTCTACC
>WJJR01000151.1 GCA_014729565.1 Candidatus Zixiibacteriota bacterium
ATTTCGGGCAGTACAACATGCGCCGGGCGAAACTGCTTTCGCGCCGGATGAATATTTGGCTGCTCGAATACGAAACCGGCGGTATGAAGGCGGCGGCGCACTCCGACCTCCTTGATGTCACGCGCGCCCATCCGCGCATTCTCAAAGCACAATTCAACCACCCGGTCACCTTGCGCGCCACGTTTCCCAACGATCCGGGGTTCGGCAACCAATGGGGGCTGCACAACACCGGGCAGTCGGGTGGTCTTACGGACGCCGATATCGACGCACCGGAGGCGTGGGATTATTCCACCGGCGGTGTGACCGCGCTGGGCGATCAGGTGGTCGTGGCGATCATCGACGGCGGTTTCGATCTCAATCACGAAGACGTTGACTATTTCAAAAACGTGCTCGAGACACCCGGCAACGGAATTGACGATGACGGCAACGGGTACGTTGACGATTACGACGGCTGGAATGCCTACGGCAGCAACGGCAACATCCCTAATGATTCCCACGGCATGCACGTCGCCGGCATCGCCGGCGCAATCGGCAACAACGGGACCGGTGTCGCCGGCGTGAACTGGGGCGCGAAGATCATGCCGATTGCGGGCAGCAGTTCGCTCGAATCGACCGTGATCGAAGCGTATGGCTACGCGCTCGAAATGCGCGCGCGTTACAACGAAACCGACGGCGCCGAGGGGGCGTTTGTGGTGTCGACCAATGCATCGTTCGGGGTCGACTTCGGCAATCCGGCCAATTATCCGCTCTGGTGCGGCTTCTATGATTCGCTGGGCGCATATGGTATTCTCAGCGCCGGCGCGACGGCCAATTTGGGTATCGATATCGACGTCAACGGCGACGTTCCCACCGCCTGCCCGAGCGACTACATGGTGTCGGTGACCAACACCACCCGTACCGACAATCGCAATAATGGAGCGGCCTACGGACTCACAACGATCGATCTCGGTGCACCGGGCACGTCGATCTACTCGACTCTGCCCGGCAACGGATACGGCAATCTGACGGGAACGTCGATGGCAACACCGCATGTCGCCGGGGCGATCGGTTTGATGTATGCTGGCGCGTGCCCCGGGTTGCTGGAAGAATACCGCAATGATCCCGCCGGTGTTGCCCTGCAGATGAAGCAGTATCTCCTCGACGGTACCGATCCGATCGCGGCACTGAATGGAAAGACGGTATCGGGGGGGCGCTTGAATGTGTTCAACAGCATCGAGCTGTCGCGGCAGACCGGCTGCGGCGTGGTCATTTCACACACGCCGCTGGCAAACACCAAAGACAGCATCAATGATTACGAAGTACTCTGTGAAATCGTCTCCGGTGCGTCACTGAACCCCAGTTTGACCGCGGTGCACTACGACATCAATTCGGTCGTGCAGACCGTCACTCTCAACGCCACCGGTGGCGACAATGAATACAATGCGTTCATTCCCGCGCAATCGCCGGGAACAACAATCGACTACTGGATCATCGCCGAGGACATTAACGGCGACGCCGACACCACCGATACGTACACGTTCCGCGTGATCAACTACGATGCGCTCTTCACGCCGCCGCTGTCGGCCGGCATTGGTGGTGAACTTGACACGGTCTGGCACGATTTCACGGTGACGAATAATGGTCTGTATACGGACGAATTCAATCTAACCACGTCCGGCTCCGCCTGGCAGGTGGAGATCTTCGATGCCTCAGGAACATCGGTCATCACATCGACCGGGTCGCTTGCTCTGAATGCGACGTTTGATTTCACAGCGCGTGTGATTATCACGGGATCATTCTTCGGCGATGTTGATACGGCATTGGTGACCGCGACATCTGTCGGTGATCCATCGGTCGCTGTCGACGCCATCGCGCAGACAACGTCGACCGGCGGACCGCTGTCGATTCCATTTGCCGACAACTTCGTCGATCCGTCGATCGACATCGGCTTATGGGCCAGCTATCCGGGTATCACCATCAGCACCGATGGCCTCAACGAACCATCGGAACCGAATGCTGCCAATCTCGACGGTGACCCGAACGGCGCGGACACGATGACAACACACATCATTGACCTCGACGGTCTCAGTGGTTTGGCGTTGTCATACGGTTACCAGCGCACCGGGGGCGCCGATGCACCGGAAACTGGTGAAGACTTGTTTGTTGAGTATTACAATGATCTCGGCCAGTGGATGCTGCTCGAACAGTATCTCGGCGCCGATCCCGATATGACAACGTTCGCAACAGCCAATATTGCGCTGCCGTCCGACGCGCATCATGCCGACTTCCAATTGCGATTCCGCAACACGGCGACGGTGGGCGACAACGATGACTGGTTTGTCGACGATGTGCGGATCGACTACCCGGCGGAAGCGTCGGTGTCGCCGATTGCGATCAGCGAAGTGCTGGAACGTCCCGAATCAACCACGGTGCATGTGTCGCTTCAGAATGTCGGGCAGGGGACCCTCGAATACGATGTTTCGCTGCGTCCCAAGTTCGCTCCGCCGTCGGCACCGCTCTCGGCCGGAGCCCGCAGTGATTACCCCGCGTCATGGTATGATCTGCAACTGAACAAGGGTATTGCGGACCCGCGTGTGGGGACCGAGCAATCGCGCAGCACCGGTGGTCCCGACGGATTCGGCTACATCTGGGCCGATTCCGATGAGCCGGGCGGGCCGGCGTTTGCATACCAGAACATTGCCGCGACCGGCACGGTGGTAAACGGTCTCGATGATGACAATTCGGTTGGTCCATTTGCATTGGAATTCGACTTTCCGTTCTACGGGTCGGATTACACCGACTTCTACATCGGTTCGAACGGACTGATCGGTCTCGGCAGCGACGCCGGACTGGACGAGTACACCAACCAACCGATTCTCAGCGGCGGCAATCCGAATGCGGTTTTGGCGTGGATGTGGGATGATCTCGATCCCACCATCACCAGTTTCGCCAACGACGTGTACATCGATTCGGACACCAGCCGTTGCATTATCCAGTTTACCGACTACGCCGAATACGGTGGTGGCGGCAGTGTGACCGCGCAGGTGGTGCTCTTTGCCGACGGTTCCATTGAGTACCGCTACTATCAGTTCACCGGCAATATAGTACTCGATGAAGCCACCGTAGGATTGGAGAATGAAAACGGCAACGAAGGCCTGGAAGTTGTCTTCAACGCCAATTACCTCCACGATATTCTGCTGCTGCGGTTCAGTTCGCCGATCCAGTGGGTGTCGGTGAGTCCGGCATCGGGGCTGATTCTTGATGGTCAAAGTGAGATGTTGAGTGTGGCGCTAAAGTCAGCCGATCTCGACACCGGTCTGTTCTATTACGATATCGAGATCTATTCGAACGATCCGAATCCCGAAGACAATCCCTGGATTGTCCCGGTCACACTGCGGGTGACCGACTGCAATTGTCCGCACCAGGCCGATTACGAAACCGACGGCGTTCTCGATGCGGTTGATCTCAACGCAGCGATCAACATCATCTTTTTCAGCAGTCCGGACATACAGGATTCCGGCTGTCCCATCACACGTACCGACTTCAACTATGATGGGGTCGCCGACGCCATCGATCTGAATGCCTTAATTGACCATCTGTTCTTCTCGGGTGAGGGTCCGTGTGACGCGTGCAATCCGGTTCAAGGGTCGTGTGCGCCATAGTTGTGCAATCTGACAATCGAGTATTCGGAGGGAGCACAGGCATCTGTGCTCCCTTTTGTCTGTCGGACCTGAGTGTCAGGGTGTCGCACAGTCCTACTGGGGAAATCATGGCTGGGTAGCCCGCACGGGTGCCCCCGACGCCCTCGTCCGGGTTTATTTGACTCACCTGCCCATTGACTCCAAGATAACGTCAATCGCATCCACACGCCGCATTCATAGGTGCATAGGTGTGCTCCTACAAAGGGAACCGTGCATTCGGCACGAGTTCTGTGAGCGTGCGCATCCCACAGTAGAACTGTGGGGCACCTGGCGAACTTAGCCCGTGAATGCGGCCAGTCCAGCCAGGAGAGTTGAACGCCCCGCGTCCGACTGCACGGG
>WJJR01000152.1 GCA_014729565.1 Candidatus Zixiibacteriota bacterium
TAGCCGGACCGGTGCGGCTAAGAGCCGCACCTACGCGAGGTTATAGTTGTTTCATTCAGTTGCATCATCTGGTCCGGGGTCAACACACGACTTTTTTAACAGGGCCTCAAGGCCCGTGGCACCCCGATGAATTGGAATATACTCATAACAATCGTTCTACGTGTCGTTCACATGTATCCACAACGCCGCCGCTAACGTCCCGAATCGCTCCACCCACCATTTCGCTTCGGTATCGTCGCGTTGACTGCGGATCAGCACTTCAGGATAGATCCACTGACGCATCTCATAACAGGTGTTTTGCGCCTCGCGTAAGTCGATGCGATACCTTAGGGATTGGATCAGCGACGCCAACGCACTGGCTTTCTCCAACAGTCCCAATTCCAGCGGACTGCCAAACAACTCCTGCATCGTGGCATTTAGGTTCCGTCCCAGCGCGAATCCAATGGATGTCTCGTCCAGCGCAACGCCCGTACGCCGTGCTTCCGTCAACAGATCATTGACCGCGGCCAGATCGACCTCATGTGCCGACACCGCACGCCGGAGTTCCTCATTAATAACGAATTCCGCTGCGGTCAGAAATGCGAGCGGTGGCGGCATATGCAGACGCGTCACAAACCGCATGGACGGCGCGTGTTCCTTGTAGATCCCCCGATAGATGCTCTCGGCCTTGCCCAGCGAGGTGCTGAGAATATGCCTCAGAATCCGCCGCTGCTCGTCGCCGAAGAGCGTTTCGAGCGTGAATGTCGACGCCTCATCTTGTGACTCCATCCGACGGAGTGTTTCACGGACATCGTTGCGCCGAAACACGTCCAGCAGTTCATTCATGTCGGCGACCGTTGTATTGGTGCCGGAGACATCACGCACACTGCACGTCACATTGTGATCGCCGAGGTGCAAGGCTGCGAAAGCGAAACGTCCACTGTTTCGCGTGATCTGCGATCGGACTTTCACTGCACCCAATGCCAGCCGAGCCTTCCCGGCGGTGTGAATTTCGCTGTGCCCGTCCTCCATCTCAAAACAGCCGAGTGTCTCAGTGAGTCCACCCTCACGAAACAGCGCGTTGATTCCGAAGTGTGCGGCGATTGTTTCCAGCTCGACATGTCCACCGGCGACGAATTCCTCGTAGATGTGCCGCCCGTCTTTGTGGTCGCGGATGTTGCTCTTGGCTTGTTCCAGCATGGCGACGAAGCGGCTTTCGTATGATTCACCGCTCACATCCTCGGCCAATTGGATCACACGGGCGGCGTATTGCATTACCTGAATCGTCTCGATGCCGGAAATATCGTTGAAGAACCAGGCGCAGCTTGTGTACATCAGCATGGCATTGCGCTGCATTTCGAGCAGCCTCAATACCCGCGTGATGTCTTCGTCATCGAGTGGATGTGTCTGATGCTCCTTAAGAAAATCGGCGATGCTGTCGTCGGACCGATTGAGAATAACGTTGATATAGTCGTCGCGCGCTTTCCATGGATTCGTCAACAACGTACTCGCCAAGCGATCGAAGGTCGGCGCCAGGGAGTCGCGCAGCCAGTCGAGCGCCGCTCGCAACGGCGCCCGCCACTCCTGTGTCCAGCCCGGCTGTCCGCCGGTGTTGCACCCACAGTCGGACCGCCATCGTTCGATGCCGTGCGCGCAACTCCACGATGAATTCTCGACGATTTCCACCTCGTGCGTCGGCGGATACATCGCCAGGTACTCGCCATAATTCGTGACGCGCGCCTTGCGGTCGGCCGTGATTGCTCTCAGGGCATAGGCCAGCGCCATCTCCCCAAACCGATGGTGATGGCCGAACGTTTCTCCATCCGTGGCGACATTGACCAACTGCGGATGGGGGCTATCATCGTTGAACAGCCCCAGCAGACGGTTGGCGAATTGTCCACCGTCACGCAGCAATCCTTCAAAGGCGATTCCGCGCGATACCGGACCATCGTAAAAGAACACGGCAATGGTGCGTCCCGACGGTAGCGCGACCTGATACGGTTGTGTTGGATCGATCTCGTGTCCGTTGACATCCTTCCACGAGCGGCCTCCGATCTTGCGCACCCGTTGCGCTTGATGCGGAGCCAAAACCGTAAACGCGATGCCGTGTTCGGCCGCAATATCGAGTGTCTCCAAATCCACACCCGCTTCGGGCAGCCACATCCCTTCTGGCCTCCGGCGAAACCGATACTCGAAATCGCGTATTCCCCAGACGATCTGGGTGACTTTGTCGCGATAGTTGGCGAGCGGCAACACGAGGTGATTGTACGCCTGCGCCATCGCCGCACCGTGCCCGGAGAACCGTCGCCGGCTCTCGATGTCGGCCTCGAGCACGGCGTGGTAGGTGACGGGTGCGTGACTCTCCAGCCAGCTCAGCAACGTCGGGCCGAAATCGAAACTGATCTGTTCGTAGTTGCTGACAATCAGGTCGATCAGACCATTGTTATCGAGAATGCGGGCCGCGGCATTGGGTGCGTAGCATTCGGCGTCGATGCGCTCGTTCCAATCGTGGTATGGATACGCCGAATCCTGGCGTTCGATCATCTCCAGCCAGGGGTTCTCTCGCGGGGGTTGATAGAAATGTCCGTGTATGCAGAAATATCGTTCCATTCCACCGGCCTCCGATCCGGGTCAGACAATGTAGACCCGAATCAACCGGGGACAAGGAAAACCCGTGTGGTGTTCCGTTATTATGTCGGGCTGACAAAGACGACAACGCCCAGGGGTGGTACGGTCACGTCGGCGGAGTACGGCCGCCCGTGATGGGACTTTTCGATCGCCTCGATGCCCCCGCCGTTGCCAACACCGCTGCCGCCGTAGCATTTGGCGTCACTGTTGAGCCGTTCGTGCCAGTATCCGCCACGGGGCAATCCGACACGATACCGTTCGCGCGGTACGGGCGTGAAGTTGGCCACGATGGCGACTTCCTGGGATCCGTCGCGTGATTTCCGCAACAGACTGATCACACTCTGCTGGGCATCGCTGCAGTCGATCCACTCGAAACCCTGTTGTTCGGAATCCAGCTCATGCAGCGCCGGCAGTTCACGATAGGCACGATTCAAGTCGCCGACCCACTGCATCATCCCGGCGTGGGGCGCGTACTCGGTCAAATGCCAGTCGAGCGATGTCTCATGATACCACTCACTCCATTGGGCCAACTCAGCGCCCATAAACAGCAGCTTTTTGCCCGCCTGGCCGTACATGTAACCGAACAGCAATCGCAGATTGGCGAACTGTTGCCATTCGTCGCCGGGCATTTTGTTGAGGAGCGATCCTTTGCCGTGCACCACTTCATCGTGCGACAACGGCAATGCGAAGTTCTCATAGAACGCGTACAGCATTCGGAAGGTTAGTTCATTGTGATGATATTGGCGATAAATCGGGTTGTGCGACATGTACAGAAGCGTGTCGTGCATCCAGCCCATATCCCACTTCAAGCCGA
>WJJR01000153.1 GCA_014729565.1 Candidatus Zixiibacteriota bacterium
ACGTAGCACCGCCCGAGAGCCCCGTGATCAATCTCACGAAAAAAACATATCTAACGGCGGGATTCGTGTCGGGTCTAAACGGATCGGCTCGAAGGTGTCGCCGTGCCAGATGATCAGGCAACTGGGGCAGACCCACTGCTTGTCACGCTGCTCGAGTTGTGATTGGCAAAACCGGCAGATGGTCGGTTGTTTTCTGGCCTGCTTCTTCATGACACTCACTCCGAACGAAACAGCATCATCGCCGTGGTAACGACCACGAACAGCGGGAAGGTTTTCGCCGGCGACCAGCACGGCATAATCATCAACAACACCACCGCCATCGCCGCCGACGGCAGAATCACGTACCGCAGAATGTTGAAGGTGAGTTTGGTGGCTTTGCCGACCAGGAGCAGGATGAACGCTGCGGCCAGAATCCAAAACGCCCACTTGGCCGGCTCACCGAACTGCGATTCGATCGCGGTATTGAGACCGCCCAGTTGGCTCCACAGGTCATTGATGAAGACCTGCACGGTGCCGAGAATATAGGCCAGCAGTCCGGGCATCAGAGTGTGGTGTCACAGTCGTGCTTATCGCACGCCGATTGGGCGTCTACAGGCTCGATGGTCAATGACGATTCGCCGACTTCGGAGAGCCCGTTCATCCGGTCGGTGAGAAAGTTGCGGGAGGTGATCCACTTCTGCGACAGCCGCATGATTTCATCCTGGCTGGAATCATCCTCCCAGTCGACCACCAGACTGTCAACCCGTTCGCCTTGGACCAGCAAGTTGTCCATCGTCAAGATGTAGCGGACCTTCATGGCGGAACCCCCTCCCGTCACAGGTGCGATGTGTCTCTGCCGAAGGGGTCAATTGCAACGCCAATGCCGAGAGTCGTATTTCCTTGGATGACTTCATGCTGTCATTTAGGGGCTTGCTGTGCAAGACGTTAGCAGAGCCGGTGCGGTGCGAAATCTGCACAACCCAGATAATTTCACTCCGCTGGGCACGTCGATTGTTGGGTCTGTCCCACAGTGTGTTGCGGGGGTGCCAAGCGGGATTCGGATAGTCTTGAGTCGAAGGTATCCCACCCTAATCCATTCACTCCTTCGTAGTGAATGGATTAGAGTGGGACACCCCGCAAACCAGTCCAACGACCAATATTGGATGTCATCCCCGCAAGCACTTCGCGAGAGCGAAGTGCGCAAGCGGGGATCCAGTGTCTTTGTACTTGTCCCGCTTTCTTTCAAAGTGGATTCCCGCTCGCGTGGGAAGTACAGCCGGAACCCCGACGATCGAGTGGAGCGCAGTTACAAACGGAACACAGTTATCACAGTTAGTCTACATCTGAAACAGCGGATGCATCTCTGCGATCCGCTCATGCAATGTCGCCCGATAGTGCAGGCCACCATTTTCCGTTTGGCGCATGATCTCGCCGAATGTTGGGAATTCCGACGGCTCCGCCCAGCGGGACCCACGGATTTCGTCGTGATCGGTGTGGGCGATATCGGTTTGGTCGGTGGTGGCGGTGAAGATATGGGAATGCCACTCGATGTCGCCGAGTGTCGAAGACTGGAAGTTGACGTTCGTACGCAGGAGATACCGGTGAAGCGTAATCGGTAAGCCGGTCTCTTCAAATGCTTCGCGTTGCGCGCCATCCTCGAGCGATTCGCCCGGTTTCAGCCCGCCCGATGGTGCACGGTACAGACCGTCCGGATAGAACGGTTTCGCGATGACCGCAATAAGACCGTTGCGTTCGATGTAGAGCGTGATGTCGTGATGCCGTCCCTGTTTCTGACTCCGGGTGATGATGCCGTGGTCGTGTTCGGTAATCGGTTGATCGTGGTTCCATTCGCGTGGCGTACCGTAACGCTCTTCCCAAGCGGCGATGGCTTCGGGCGGGACGAAGATCACGACGATTCCTGATCGCTGTCTGATTTGGGTCGCAAAACGGCCATGGTGAATAGGCCCACACAGGCCGGTTTGTTCACACCCGCTTCGGTCACTGTTGCCTCAACCACAGCGGTGCGCCCGCCTAAACGAAGCACTCGTGCCACCGCCACCGCGCGCCTTTTTGCTACTGGTTCAAGGAAATTGAATTTGAATTCAATGGTGACCACTTCAGTGCCCAGTGGCAGAATGGTCAAACACGCAAATGTCGCGGCGGTATCGGCCAATGATGACAACGCACCGCCGTGGGCCACGCCGAGATACTGACGAATCTGCGGCTGGATCGGCATGCTGACGGTGACGGCGCCGTCTCCGATCTCATCGACCCGCATTTTCAACAATTGCAGAAACGGGACATCACGAAACCGTTTGCGGAATGCGCGCAATTGCGCCTTCGAGTGCGTGACCGGTTGGGCCGCACTGGTTCGTTTGCGCGGCATCACGCAACGACCTTGACCAACTCGGTTTGCAGAGGCAGCGTGGTGACAACCGCTTTACCGTCCTGGATCAGCACATCGACTTCGAGACGAATGCCGAAATCGGAGAGATAGATCCCCGGTTCGACAGAGAAGCACATGCCGTCGGTTAACCGTCGTTGATCCTGCGTTTCGAGATTGTCGATATTCGGCCCGACACCGTGAACTTCGGTGCCAATCGAGTGGCCGGTGCGGTGGATGAAGTAGTCGCCGTATCCCGCGTCAGTGATCACCTTACGCGCGACTTCGTCGATTTCAAATCCCAAAACATCGCGGCCCGACTCCAGGGTCTTGTTGGCAAAGGCGATGGCACTGTCGCGGGCGTTCTTCACGATCTCGAACACCTGCTGCACTTTCTCGGGAATGTCGGTACCGGTGTAGCCCATCCAGGTGATGTCGGCGTAGACCATGTTCTCGGTCTTTTCGCGTGCCCAGATGTCGAGCAGTACGACTTGGTTGGGCCCGATCGGCGCCGACTTTTCGGCGGTCGGTTCGTAGTGCGGGCTGCCGGCATTGGCATCGACGGCGCAAATCGGCCCGTCGTCGGTTTTCAGGCCGCGCTTCTCAAACTCGTTGCGAATCCACGTTACCACTTCGAATTCGTTCAATGACTTACCGTCACGCACCGCCTCGGCAATCAGCTTGAAGGCGTTGTCTTTGATCTCACCGACGTGTTTGTAGG
>WJJR01000154.1 GCA_014729565.1 Candidatus Zixiibacteriota bacterium
ATGATACCGATGTCGATATGGTGGTGGGGTCGGGCAACGAAGATCTGGCCAACCTGTTCTACCTGGAACGCGACGCCGGATCGTACACGGTGATCGATTCAAACATGATCGACAACATCGATCTGGGCAGCTACGCCTTCCCGGCCCTGGGCGACATCGACGGCGACGGTGACATCGATATGCTGCTCGGCGCCGATGACGGCCGTCTGCGGTTCTTCGAGAACACCGGAACGCCGCAGTCACCCGAACTCACGTTGCAAAGCGAGTTTTACAAGGGCATCGACGTCGGCTTATCGTCGGCGCCGGCGTTGACCGATTGGGATTGCGACGGCGATTTGGATTTGCTGATCGGGACCGATGATGGGCGCGTGGAATACTGGCGTAACGAAGGATCGCCGACCAATTTCGATCCGGTGGAGGTCACCGATCAACTGGCCGCCATTCAGGTCGATCAGTTGGCATCACCGCGGCCGGTGGATTGGAACAATGACGGCTTGCGTGACTTGGTTGTGGGCGAGTGGGATTTCAACGGATTCGCGAATGTCCTGCTGTATCAAAACGTTGCCAACAATCCCGAACCAAACCTGGTGCCGTTGACGAACCGTGTGCTGAAACGCGAACCACGCGATCTGACCCTGCCGCAAATCGTCGATTGGGACAACGATGGCCGTAACGACATGATCACCGGCAATCGGTACTTCGGTTTCACCGTGTACCGCAATACGGCACCCGTGGGACAATTCCCCGATTCCTTGACGTTGGTAGCGCTGCCGGATACCGTTCCGGGTTACGACGATGGTTACCGGTTGTCGATTGCGTTCGCCGACATCGATGCCGATGGTGACGATGACGTATTCGTTGGCGAAGAGGATGGCGGCGTGAACTTCTACCGGCGCGATGGTACGGGCGTCCTGTGCGATTGTTCGCTGGCCGCTGACATGAATGCCGATACATTTCTCGACGCCGTCGACTTGAACCTGCTCATTCTGACCCTGTTCTTCAATGGCGACGATCCGCAAGATGTGTCATGCCCGATCCCGCGGAGTGATGTGAACTGCGACGGGGTCTCCGATGCAGTGGATCTGAATCTCCTGATCCTCACGTTGTTCTTCAACGGTTCGCCGCCGTGCGATGCGTGCACGCATGACTTCGGCTGTCCGTAGAGGGACCTGCTCCCTTAAGAGATTCACATAGGTGTTTCCCGTTTCCATGTGTAGGGGTCAACGGGGATGCGGGGCACCCTACGTCTGAGTTCCCTCGGAGTTGTTAATCAACCACCGTGCCCGTGCGCATGGAGGACATGGCAGCCATTGGGAATCATGTCCGCTTGCGCGGAGTCGGTGACGGTCAGGACACCCCCATCGCGCCGTACCTCATAGACCCAACCCCTATCGGGCGTACCGTCGTTGCTGGCGCTAACGTACAGCCACTGCTGATCACTGGTTGCCGTCACGCCAAAAGTCCAGTTTTGACTGAAAACAACTTCATCATAGGAGTGATCGAGCAGGTCGATGAGATAGAGACTGTTGCCGTGCTGTGAGGTGACGGCCAGATAACGGTCGTTGTCCAACAGAATGGCCAGTCCACCGCGATAGAAGCCGGGATGGTTCTGTCGATTGTGCCACTCAAGAGTAATCGTATCGATCGTCTGCTGCTGAATCAAATCGAAGACAAGGATCTTCATTTCCGTTGTATCGTTGGCCTTGCGGCACGACACGTATGCCAGGGAGTCGTCATCCGCTATCGCCAACCCGTACGGCGCCAGGATCGGTTGTCCGATCTGCGGCCGGTCACCGGGATCGGGATGAACGGAGACATTGAACACATTGTTCTGTGGATCGCCATTGGGATAATACAACGTGACTTCGTCGCTGCCGGCGTTGACGACCACCACGGTCTGGTTGTCGTCAGTGACTTCGATAAAGTGCGGCTGTGACCCGCACTGGATTTGTTGTTCGACGGCGAAGCTTGTGGGGTTCATTTTCCACATCAGCGTCCGCTGGTTGGCCGCAATCCCAAAATCGGAAATGTACAGGTCGCTGCCCGTGTGGTTGGTCGTGACTCCCGTGAGCAGTCCCTGGAAACCCGACGAGTCGTTCACCGCGTGTGTTTCCAGATCGAGGCTAAAGGCACGGCCGACACCGCTCTTGCTGCGCGCAACGATATAGTACTCGCCACCCATGGGATTGAAGTGCAGATGATGCGGGGCCTCGGTCGGCATCGGAATCGTATCCGGACCATGCAAACCGGGGACCTGGTAGATGAACAGCGTATTCGATCCCTCGTTGAGGATGAACAGTGACTCGTGATCATGGTCGGAATTGACCGGATTGTCATCGTCGGAACAACTGACAGCGATGAGGCCGGCCATGACGGTCACGACGAGCGCCATCATTACTCTGGCGGTCAGTTCAGTGAAGCGCATTAAGAGTCTCCTTGGTCGGAATTCAGTGTCATCTCACCACAGCGGCAGGCGGTGGATACGGGGCATCCAAAGGATACGACAGCACTCCTATTTTTGTCAACCTGTTGGCACTGAATAATTTCGGATGATCGATAAAGATCGCCGTGGCCCTCGATCGGCTATGACAGTTCATGTTTCCCGCGGCAAATGGACCGAATATTGCCGGATGCCCTTGACAGCCAAGCTGTTCCGTGTAAATTGGGGCAATTACGGTTCTTTTTTCGGAACCGTGCAGGCAGAATCCTGTTGCGACTATTACATCGAGCATACATTTATAACTGTCGATAAAAGTAGATAAATAGAGTCCCGATAAGACTGCAACCCCTAATGGAGGATTGAATGAGTTTTTGGAAGATCAACAAAGCCACCGTCGCACTGACCGCAGCGTTTGTTGTGCTTGTCGGCGGCGCGTACATCAGCGGCACCGACTGCGGATCGGGCTGCATGCTGTCATCGTTGTTCAGCACCAGTGAAGCGGTCGCCGGTCCGGGCTGCTCGGCCGAAGCCAAAGCCGCCTGCACCAAGCCGTGCACCGAAAAAGGCGACGTGAAGACTGCCGAGGCGACCGAAGCCAAGGTAACCACCGCGAATGCGACCGACGGCAAGACCTGCGACAAGGAAGCCTGCATTGCCAAGTGCATGGCGGAGAAGGGTTACACCCGCGCCGAAGCCGAAGCGTGCTACGCCAAGTGCCAGGCCGCCAAGGCCAGCAACGCCAGCGCCAGTGATGGCTGCTCCAAGCCTTGTGGTGGCAGTGTCAATATCATCAAAACCGCCAATGCCACTGACGGCGAGCCGAAGTACAGCCGCGAAGCCTATATCGATGCCTGCGTGGCCAAAGGCATGAGCAAGGAAGCCGCGGTCAAAGCGGCCGATGAAAAGGACCTGACCTCTATGGCCAGCGACAAGGACGGTTGCACCAAGGCGACCAAGGCCTCCTCGGCCAAGAGTGACGGTTGCTGCGCGTCAAAGAAGGCCTCGGCCAGCACCGCCAGTGCCAAGCCGAGTGGCGCGTCGAACTAAAGTCTGATTGAAAGCGACATTCGTCGATTACGCCCCCGCCGGTTCAGACCGGCGGGGGTTTTTGTATGTGGGATTGACGATGTAGGGCGGATGCGCTGTGCGACAGAATCCACCAACGTTCAACGCGAAGCGACAGGCATTACGCTGTCCCCATCGCGCCCGACCGCGCAGCCGCCGCACGGGGACTTGGAACCCACTCCACAGGATTGGCTCGCCGGTCATAGACTTTCTTCCTTACGCGTGTTACC
>WJJR01000155.1 GCA_014729565.1 Candidatus Zixiibacteriota bacterium
CACCCTGGACGGCGACCTGGTGCGCCGCATTCATCACCCCGATCCGTTTTTGACCACCTACCCCTCCGCAGTCGGCTGGGATCTGGTGACCCGTAACGTGCAAGCCGCCGTCTCCGGCATTTACATCTGGAAAGTCGATTCGCGGCTGGGGAGCCAGGTCGGGAAGTTGGTGATCATCAAGTAGACCCACAGTCAACCCTGACCAGGGTTCGGGCCGCCTGAGGCGGACTCACCCTAAAGAGGTCAGGGGCATCCGGCAAATAGCATTACTAGTTAATTAAGAGGACGGGTGGGTTGTGTTTCGCCCGTTTTTTGTCTGGGGTAGAGGGGGCATAGCTCACCCTACATGCGAAATGCATTGTGTCTCATCGTAAACCTTAACGAGGGCGGACGTGTTGAAAAACCCATAGGCTTGTCGCGTAGGTCCGGCTCTTAGCCGGACCGGTGCGGCTAAGAGCCGCACCTACGCGATGTACATGCGGCCTTTTCAACACGTCTGAGGGCGTCAGGGACACCCATCTACTTACGTCATTCCCGCGGCAAAAGGATTGAATTCGGTCAGGGAGAAAGAGTTATTAGGGCCGGTTGGAGGTGGGCGGACATGTCACGGAGATGTGAATTTTGAAACTTTAGCCGTGCGTGACCGTCTTTTGAACTCGTGTTTCCCGGACCTGCGCAGCTTGCTCCGGGGTGGTCCAGGAGGTTGCAGATGTCCACGACAGACCAGAACATGATGGCTGGAGGGGCCCCAGCAGGGACACCGGAATCGCTGGGATTTGGTGCGAAGTTGTGGAACCTGTTTGTTGACCCACGCAAGACATTCCAAAGCGTACGCGCCAATCATGAGTGGGTTATTGTCTGGCTGTTGGTGTCGGTCATTTCCATCGGCGCCTATTTGCCCATCAAGAGCATCGTCAAAGAATCACAGATCGCCCAGGTGGAGGAACGGCTCGATCAAAACCAGCAGATGTCCGAGGAGCAGAGGGCCGAAGTCTTAAGCGGCATGGAAGAGCAATTTGAGAATCCGATCTACCTGCTGTTCGTGCCGATCAGCCAGATCCTCATGATCGTTATCGTGGCCGGCGTGTTGTTGTTCATCGGTAACATTCTGCTGGGTGGAACTGCCAGTTATCTGAAAATGCTCAATGCGTACGCGTGGACGATGATGATTGTGATCCCCGGGAGTATCGTCACCGTACCCCTGATCATGGCCAAGGGGTCAATGGACGTGTCCATTGGTTTAGGCGTTTTGGCCTCGGCGGAGACCGGGCCCTTCGTGAAAAAGATACTATCGTCGTTTGAATTGTTTGGTTTGTGGCAGGTGTGGTTGTCGAGCGTGGCGGTGTCGGTGATTGCCAACGTCGACAGCCGCAAGGCGCTGTACAGTGTCGGGGCGGTCTGGTTTGTCTGGGTTCTCATTCAAGCCGGATTGGCCACCCTCGGCATATCGTTCGGCGCCTAATGCAGGGGATAAACATCCTGATTGAGAGTAAGAGGAGATGAGAATGAAGCGTTTCACAACGGTCCTGATTCTGGCTGCACTTGCGATCACCTCTTCCGGTGCTGGACAAACGCTCCAGGCCGAGGAGTTGACCCTGGATCAATGCATCGATATCGCCCTGGAGAACAATGGTTCACGGGAGTATGGGTTGCCATCGGCCCGCGAAAGCTACCACCGTTCGAAGCAGGGTGTGTGGTCGGCCTGGGGTGATTTTCTCCCGAGCTTGTCGCACGGTTACAGTTACCGGCACACGCGCTTCGGCGATGAGACCTATGATCCGACAACCGGCCAGTTCATCAGGATTCCGGAGCCGGCGCAAACATCAACGTCCTGGAGTAACAACTTTACACTTTCGCAGACGTTCTTTGACGGCGGAGCGAACTTCTACCGGATTGCCCAATCGTACCACAGCCGGGCCGCGCAGGAGGAGAATGTGCGCGGCGCCGAGAATGACCTGATTCTGGGCGTCAAGGAAGGCTACTTCAATCTGCTCAAGTCGCAAAAGCTGGTCGAGGTTCAGGAGGCGGCGGTCGAGCGTGCCGAGGAGTTTCTCAAGACCATTGAGAGCCGTTATGAGCTGGGTTCGGCGTCACTCTCCGAAGTGCTCAAGGCACGCGTGCAGTTGGGGACTGAGCAGTTGGAACTACTGCGGCGCGAGAACGATGTCGAAGTCGGCCGCGCGGGTCTGAACACCATACTGAATCGCTCGGTGGGAACTGAGATTACGGTGTCAGACATCAGTGGTGAGGAGCCGGAAGTGATGTCGTACCAGGAAGCCGCCGAGCAAGCCCTCGAACGGTCACCCGCCGTTCAGATTGCGCGGGCCAATACGCGGATCGCCAAGGATGACATCGGAATTGCGCGCGCGACGCTGTTCCCCTCTTTCAGTTGGTCGATCTCGCGGAGTTTCAGCCCCCGCGAACGTAACGATCTGCTCGATTTTGACGGGCGCTTTGCGACTTGGGGAATCTCCGCCAGCCTGAATTTCTCGCTGTTCAACGGTTTCCATCGCAAGACGGCGATCTCCAATGCCCAAGTGGGTATCAAGTACACGTCCGAGCAGTTGGAGCAGGCCGAAAAGGCCGTTGCCTTCGCTGTCAAGCAGGCCCATCTCGGGGTCGAGCTGGCTGATGAGACGCGCAACCTCGCTGAGCAAACCGAAGTCTCGGCGCAGGAGGACTTCAATCTCGCGCAGGAGAAATACAATCTGGGAGCCGCGACTATTCTCGATCTGCTCGATGCCCAGGTGTCGTTGACGCGGGCGCAGAACGACCGTGTTAACGCGTTGTTCGACTATCTGATAGCCGTTGCGCGACTGGAGAATGCGGTGGGAGTGAGGCGGTAGCACCCGGTATCTGCCCGGCTGACACAATGTGCCGGCGGCACGAACCTCATCCATCGCTCGTACGTATCCTTTACTGATGGAGTACCAGGTCTCAGTCTGAGTCCGCGACAGCGGGCTTACATTCCGAATCAGCAGGTGTGGTGACAGATGGCGAATGGGAAAAAGAAGAAGAAAGTCCTGATCTTTGGCGGGATCGGGCTCGTGGTGGTGATTCTCATCGTGGTCAATCTCCTGACCTCCTCTGAGGCGACGACGAAGGTCAACACCGCAAAGGTGGAAGAGGGCCGGTTGGTGTCGCTCGTCAATGCAACCGGTAAGGTGCAGCCAAAGACCGAGGTGAAGATCTCGGCCAACGTCTCTGGTGAGATCGTCAGTTTGCCGGTCAAAGAAGGGCAGCAGGTCAAGAGGGGCGATCTGCTGGTCCAGCTTGATCCCAACCAGTATGAGGCGCAGGTCCGCCAATCGGAAGCATCGTATGATGCCGCACTGGCCACAATGCGCCTGGAGCAAGCGTCGGCCAACGAAGCCAAGCTTGTCTACGAGCGACAGAAGTCTCTCTTCGAGAAGGATCTGACCTCACAGGAAGCCTACGATGCGGCGCGCACCCGGCATCTGACCGCGCAAGCCTCACTCGAGGCGGCGGAGTCTCGCGTGGCACAAGCGAAAGCGGCAGTCGATCAGGCGCGGGAGAGCCTTGGGTATACGACCATTCACGCACCGATGGAGGGCATCATCACCGATTTGCGGGCAGAGACCGGCGAAGTCGTCATGGGATCGCTCAACTACCAGGCGACGGTCATCATGGTGCTCAGCGACCTTTCTGAGATTGAAGTCGAAGTGGAAGTCGACGAAACCGACATCGCGCATGTGGCACTCGATCAGGACGTCGATATCGAGCTGGATGCGATGCCCGATACGGTGTTCACGGGGCGCGTGACCGAGATCGGTAACACCGCCCAGGTGTCGGGGCTCGGGTCGCAGGATCAGGTGACCAATTTCATGGTGACCATCCTCGTGACCGACAGCGTCCCCAATATCAAACCGGGGATGACCGCCACGTGCGATATCACCACCGATATGCGCGAGAGCACACTGAAGATTCCGATCGGCGCCGTGGTGTTGCGCGATGAGGACATCCTGGAGAAGAAGGGCGTTGGGAAAGATGGTGACGAGAAGCCGATCGGCGTGAATGAAGCGGTCGCCGCCAACGGCGACGAGGAATCGTCGAACGCTGATACGACTGAAGTCGACGAAGACAAAGACGATTGGGAGAAGAAACCGATCGAAGGTGTGTTTGTCGTGCGCGACGGTAACGCCGTCTTTGTTCCGGTGACGACCGGTATCGCCGACCAGCAGGACATCGAGATTACGTCGGGGCTCGAGGAAGGCGATGAGATCGTCGTGGGACCGTTCCGTACGCTCCGCACACTGGATCATGATGATGCCGTGGAAGCCGAACCGGAGAAGACGATCCGGGATCGTGGGTAATTCGTCAACGACATGACAGACAGGTGAGAGAGTATGCTGATTCAGACAAGAGAACTGTGGAAGACTTACACGATGGGCACCGAGAAGGTGCACGCGTTGCGTGGCGTGACGATTGACATCACGAAGGGCGAATACGTCGCGATCATGGGACCATCGGGGTCAGGCAAATCGACGCTGATGAACATGATCGGGTGTCTCGACACACCGTCGAGCGGATCGTACACGCTGAACGACCGTTCCGTCGCCAATATGAACGATGACGAACTGGCGATGATTCGCAATCGTGAGATCGGGTTCGTCTTCCAGACATTCAATCTGCTGCCCCGCGCGACGGCACTGCACAATGTCGAGTTGCCGCTGATTTACAACGGGACACCGTCGGAAACACGTCTCGACATGGCCAAACGGGCGTTGGAGATGGTCGACCTGGGCGACCGGATGGGGCACCGTCCGAATCAGTTGTCGGGCGGCCAGCGCCAGCGTGTAGCTGTTGCCCGTGCGTTGGTGAACAATCCGTCGCTGATCCTCGCCGATGAGCCGACCGGTAACCTCGATTCGAAGACCGGTGTTGAGATCATGGGTCTGTTTGACCGGCTGCACAAGGCGGGGAACACAATTATCCTGGTGACGCACGAACACGACGTGGCCAAGTACGCCGATCGCATTCTGCACATTCACGACGGGCAGGTGTCGCGTGATGAAGATGTGCGCAACGCCGCGTGACGGGCAATCGGTGAGTGAGTTGACCGATGCGCCAGTTTTTTGACAGTGCCATAATCGCGCTCGGAGCCCTCTGGGCGAATAAGCTCCGATCCATCCTGACGCTCATCGGCATGATCATCGGGGTGAGCACGATCATTGCGATCGTGTCGCTCATCAACGGCATGAATCAGTATGTCGCCGCTGAGATTCAAACCCTCGGTGCGACGACGTTTACCGTCGATCGCGAGGGCATCATCACCTCGGAAGAGGAGTGGTGGGAGTCGCGTAAGCGCAAGAAGCTCACTGTCGAAGACTATCAGGCCATTGACGAGGTGTGCGTCGGTTGTGAGCGAGTTGCTGCACGTTCGATTACAAGACGCAGTGCAAAATACGGCAACAAGTACATCGATGACGTCTACATTATGGGATCGACACCCGAGTTCCCGCTAATCGTCGACTTCGAAATCGAAAACGGCCATTATCCGACCGCCGCCGATTACCAGCACCGCCGGCGCGTTGCCTTTGTTGGGTATGACGTGATCGACAACTTATTTCCGGGGATTTTGCACATTGGCAAAGAGATCCGCATCGCCGGGCAGAAGTATACGGTCATCGGCAACGGCGTCCGGCGCGGTTCGACACTCGGGCAGAGTAAAGACAACTACATCATCATTCCGTTAAGCACGTTTGAGAAGCAATTCGGTGACCGCCGCTCGGTTGACCTGTTTGTCAAAGCGCACACGTACGAAACGATGGATGAAACGCAGGACGAAGTGCGCATGGTCATGCGCGCGCGCCATAAGTTGAAATACGATGATGAGGATGATTTCAGTATAACCACCGCGGCGGACATTCAGAATCTCTGGGACAACTTCTCCAGTGGAGCGTTTCTGGTGATGATCGGGATCTCGTCGATTTCATTGATCGTCGGCGGGATTGTGATTATGAACATCATGCTGGTGTCGGTGACTGAACGCACCCGTGAGGTTGGCATTCGTAAAGCGATCGGTGCGCGCAGGATGAACATTATGTGGCAGTTTCTGGCTGAGTCGCTGACGCTGTCGATTGTCGGTGGTGCGATCGGGATCATCACCGGATTTTTGATCGGGATGGCATTGTCACATATGTCGGGTATCCCGCTTGGTGTTGAAGTGTGGTCGATCATTGCCGGGATACTGGTTGCCGGCGGTGTGGGAACGGTTTTTGGCGTCTATCCGGCGATGAAGGCCGCACGGCTCGATCCAATTGAGGCGTTGCGCTATGAATAGACCGGTTTGGTGAACGATGTCGTACGGTGCATTCGAGATTAAGGAGTCGCTGGCGATGGCGCTGGCGTCAATTCGCGCCGCCAAGATGCGCGCGTTTCTGACGGTGCTCGGCGTGCTGATTGGGGTGAGTTCGGTGATCGGGATGGTGTCGTTGATCACTGGTTTGAACAACTCGATGGCGCAGCAAATCGAATCGCTCGGCTCGAATGTGATTTACGTGTCCAAGTACAAACCGGGAATTACCTTTGGGCATCGTTCATCCGAGGAGCGGAACCGCAAAGGGATTACCTATGATGATGCCGAGGCCATACTCGAGCATTGCTCGTTGATCGACGCCGTCTCACCGGAAAACCACTATTGGCAGCCGGGCGGCAACAGCGCGAAATACAAGGGCAACGAAGCGATGCGTCCCGATCTGGCCGGTGTTCTGCCCACGTATCAGGATGTGAATGGCACTGAGATGGCCGAGGGACGGTTCATCTCGGAGATCGACAACCATTTCCGGCGCATGGTGTGTGTGATTGGCGACGATGTAGCCAATGCGTTATTTCCGAGTCTCGATCCGATTGGGAAGGAGATCTTTGTCAACGGACGGCGGTTCACTGTGATCGGCGTCACGAAGGCGCGGGAATCAATGCTCGGTGAATCAATGAACAACTTCGTGTTGTTGCCGTACGAAACATTCGCCAAACTGCATCCGTGGGAAGAAGAGCTGTGGCTGGAATGCCGTACCGCGCGTGCGACGTTGATCCCGGCCGCCATCGACCAGGTGACGGAACTCATGCGCCGCCGTCGCGGTGTCCCCTACGACAAGCCCGAGGATTTCGCCGTCTTCACGCAGGAAACACTGATGGAACAGTACCGCAGTATCACCGGGGCGATTTACATCGCGATGGTGGTGATCTCGTCGATTGGGTTGATGGTCGGTGGTGTTGGTGTGATGAACATCATGCTGGTTTCGGTGACCGAGCGGACGCGTGAGATCGGCATTCGCAAAGCGATCGGCGCCCGCCGTCGCAATATTGTCTGGCAGTTCCTCATCGAAGCGATGTCGCTGTCGGGATTGGGGGGCGTGCTCGGCATTGTGGTCGGACTTGCAATTGCGTTTCTGGTCAACGCGACCACGCCGCTTCCGGCGGCGGTTTCGATACCGTGGGTTCTCATTGCCTTCACCGTGGCGGTGATGGTCGGGTTGGTGTTTGGCATTTACCCGGCTTATCGCGCGGCGAAGGTGGATCCGATTGTGAGTTTGCGGTACGAGTAGGCCCTGAAGTTCTCTGTTGGCATCTACATGGCGTCGCCCGCTTGTCGTGAGTGAACCGAACGGATCAAGGACGACGCCTCGTTCGTGAAG
>WJJR01000156.1 GCA_014729565.1 Candidatus Zixiibacteriota bacterium
AGTCAATCCCTCGCGCACCCGACAGCAGCAGCAGCAATCAGAGCCGCAAGCCGCCAACGATGACGTTATCCGCGGCGCCGACGCCGACCACCGCATTTTCATCACCGCGAAGCTCGACCGCGATACGGCGTACGTGAACCAGGCGGTCACATACACATTTCGGTTCTACCAGGGGGAACGTCTGCTGCAGAACCCCGAATACACCAAGCCGAATTTCCCCGGCTTCTGGGTCGAAGATCTCCCGCCGCAACGCAAGTTCAGCCAGGTGATTGACGGTGTACGGTATCAAGTCACCGAAATTCGCTACGCGTTGTTCGCCACCGATGCCGGCCGCAAACAAATCAGCCCGGCACGACTGAAGGCGAAGGTGAGTGCGGGACGGTCGCAGAGAAAACGGGGATTCTCACCCTTCGACGATGACTTTCTCGGCATTTTTGATCGCGGCAAGATTCTGCCATTGGCCACCGATCCCGTCACACTGACCGTGTTGCCATTTCCGGAAGAAGGGAAGCCCGAGGATTTCGCCGGTCTGGTCGGAAGCTTCAGCCTGACCGCCGATCTCGATTCGACATCGGTAACGGTTGGTGATCCGCTGACCGTCCGCCTGACCGTTACCGGTGAGGGGAACATCGAAAGCGCTCCGATGCCGTCGTTCGACACGTTGTCCGACCTGCGAACGTTCGCGGCGGGGTCACAGCAGGAGGTCTCCACCGAAGGCTACAAAATCAGCGGTACGAAAACGTATGAGCAGGTCTTCGTCCCGCAGCGGCCGGGAAAGTACCAACTGCCGTCATTCACACTCACTTACTTTGAACCCGGTTCCGGACGATATCGAACATTGCATACCGACACGCTCGAGTTCACGGCGGTCGGTGCGGCGGCTGACTTCACCATTCCCTCGCTGCGATTGAATCCCGACGAACTCTCCGATCTGGCATCAGATGTTCGTTTCATCAAAACCGAGGCCGACGATCTGAGCACACACCGTGGCATCGGTTTGCTCGGCTGGCCGTTCTGGGTCGGACACGCGCTCCCGTTGCTGGGGTTGGGGATCTTCCTGGGCTGGCGACGGCGCACTCTGAAAGCCGCAGCCGATCCGATCGGACGGCGCCGCCGTGGTGCGTATACACAAGCAGTGAACACACTCAGGATGGCCGAAAGTAATGGCCGGAACCTGAGCATGGACCAAATCGCAGCGGCCCTAACCGACTACTTCAGCGACCGATTCAATCGTCCCGCACACGGTGCCCGCCGCCAGGATATCCGCGATGCCTTCCTGGCTGACGGTGTCGATGAGGCCGCCGTTCACGACTATCTGGCGTTGCTGGATGAGTGCGACCGCAGCAAGTACGGACGCGCTGCTGACACCGATACGGTTGCCGATGCGGCCCAGCGCGCACGCGACACGCTGTCACGCATGGAGGGTGTCAGGGCGTGACATCCGGACGCGTCATCGGCTGGGTCATGATCGGGGCCGCCTTGGCGGCTCTGTTCGTATCGTCACCTATCGCCAGCGCGCAGGACGCGGAAGTGATCTTCGATCAGGCGGTGTCGGCGTACCAGCGCGGACGGTTTGATTCCGCTGCCGTTGGGTTTCAGCAGTTGGTGCGCGGCGGCATCGACGATCCCCGCGTCTGGCACAATGTGGGCAACTGTTACTATAAGCTCGGCAACATCGGGCACGCCCTCGTTGCCTACAAACGCGGCCTGCGTCTCGATCCCCGCGATCCCGACCTCAACGCCAACTTCCGTTTTGTCAAGCTCTTCGCCTCAGATAAGATCGAACCGATCGGAGAGTTCTTCCTCGAGAAGTGGTGGCAGCAATTGGTGGCCAATTTCTCTGTCTATGAGACACGGTGGCTGGCTGCCATATTGTTCTGGATCGCCGGCGCGTTCACCGTCTGGAAGCTCTGGCCGGGACGATCCCTCCAGCGGATCGTCGTTCCTCTGGTCATTGTATGGGGGCTGTGGGGTGTCACGACGGCCATGGCGGCGACCGCCTATGTTCGCGATCATGTGACCCAATCCGGCGCGATCGTTGTCACACAGACCAATGTCCGGGGCGGACCCGGCGAGGAGTACGCGCTTCAATTTGTTGCCCACGACGGTCTTTTGGGCGAGGTTGAACGTCGGCAGGGTGAGTGGTATCTCGTCCGCTTCCCCAACGGTCTCAAAGGCTGGGTCCCGGTCGAAGATTTTGAAATCATCTAGTCTAGAGCGATTGTCAGAACTATCTTCCGATTGAGCGGGCGATGTCGTGCGAGCGCCTCGTTTACACTGAGTCAACCGAAGTGCCCGTATCGCCTGGCCGAGAGGACGATGCTACGTTCCCGAGCATTCGAACGGAATTCGATAATTGCTGTAACCTGTTGTCATTCCCGGAAAAGCGGGAATCCATTGTGATCTCGGCCACGCGCGGAAAGTGGATCCCCGCGTTCGCGGGGATGACAGCGGGAGGGTGACGACTGAACGGAGGGCTTCTGCTAACGGAAAATACTTCTGACAACCGCTATCATCGTCGCAGGTACTGCATCGAGTGATGTACCGATAGCGCTTGGACATGAGACGGCCAACTCCCTCTCCCCTCAGGGGAGAGGGTTGGGGTGAGGGGTGAAACGGTGCCGAGAGTCTCTCAGCGAAACAAACTGAAGTCATCAAGACCACTCTAAGCACCTTGCCCCACGCCGTTCGCACCGGTAATTTCCCGGAGATCCCGGGGCGCCCCAAAACGTATGCTCACCGCCGCGCGAACCTCGGAATCGGGTTGATATGTCAAGAGCCTCACACATGGCGCGGAGACTCCTCCCGTGTTTGCTGCTGATCGCCGTTTGGCTGGTTCCGGATGGTATCACAGCACAGACGTCATTGCGTGTGGGTGTTTACGACAACAAGCCGAAGGTCTTCCTTGATCGTGATGGTAACCCACAGGGCATCTTTATCGATATCCTGCGGACGATTGCCAATGATGAGGGCTGGTCACTCGAATTCGTGCCGTGCACCTGGGATACTTGCCTGCGACGGCTGGAGTCCGGCCAGATCGACTTAATGCCGGATGTGGCATACTCCAATGACCGCGCACAGCGATTCGATTTCAATGACATCACCATTCTCAACAACTGGGCGCAGGTTTACGCCAGTCCCGGTTCTGAGATTGAATCGATTCTCGATTTGGAAGGACGCCGCCTCGGGGTCCTCACGGGTGACATTTCATACCGCCAGTTCGCCAATCGTCTGCACGCTTTCGACGTTGAGTGTGAGTTCGTTGAAGTCGACCGCTTCAGGGCCATCTTCGATAGCCTCGACACCGGCGCCATCGATGCGGGATTGGTGAGTCGGTTATTCGGTCTGGAATACGAACGCCAGTACTCTGCCGAACGCACACCGGTGGTTTGCTGTCCGGTGGAACTGCGCTTTGCGGCGACCAAAGGCCGGCTCAGCAGTGTCTTGACACTGATGGATGCACACCTCCTGAACTTGAAGTCCGACAAGGGGTCGGTCTACTACCAGTCATTCAACCGCTGGCTCGAAACCGACATCACCCCGGGACGCAGTACGCCTTATTGGATTTGGTGGTTGCTTGCCGGTGTCGGCGCGTTGGTCGGACTGCTGTTGATTCATCATGGCCTGCTGCACATGCGCTTGAAGCGCACGACGGCCGAATTGCGGGAGAAAAACCAACGACTGGAGGCCGAAGTCGATGTCCGTTCACATGCTGAAGAGGAGCTGCGCTCGCACAAAGCCCACCTGGAGCAGGCCGTCGCCATCCGCACCCGTGAACTGAGCGAAAGCGAAAAGCGCTATCGCAGCATTCTCGAAAACGCCACGGTCGGCATCTTCCGCACGACTCGCGAGGGTGGCGTAATCATGGCCAATCCCGAAGTGGCGCGGCTGCTGGGCTACGAATCGGCAGAGCAGGTCGTCCGCGAAGTCAGCGATCTGGCCGCCCAGGTCTATTACGATCCCGACGACCGGCAAAAAGTTCTCACGAAGATGCAGGAGCAGGGTCAAGCCGTGATGGACCTGCGGCTGAAGCGCCGCGACGGCACACCGATCACGACGCGCATCAACATGTGGATGGTCACCAACGAGTCCGGTGGGCTGCGTTTCATTGAAGGCGTTCTCGAAGACATCACCGAACGCAAGCAGGCCGAGGAACGCATTCGTCTCTACCGCCAGATCTTCATGGGGTCCTCCGACGGCATCACCATTACCTCGTGTGAAGGCGATCTGCTCGAGTTCAATCCCACCATGCAGAAATTCCTCGGCCGCTCCGCCGAGGAACTGGAGGGAATGAAAGCGGCGGGGATGTGTGTGCCGGAGGACGGCGAACGCATCAATGCGGCGCTCAGAGAGCGGGGACGGTTCGATGGTGAAGTTCGCATGCAACGCCGCGACGACTCGCAGGCGTATGTCGATCTCTCGGTCTTTCCGGTCTACCGCGACGAGGGTGAATTGGCGTGCTGGGTGGGCATCGGACGCGACGTCACCGAACGCCGCGAGGCCGAGCAGGCACTGCGGCAACGGGAAGAACAATACCGCGGCATTTTCAACAACGTGATCGAGGGGCTGTTGATCTTCAACACCGATGGTGTGGTGGTTGAGGCCAATCCGTCGGTATGCGAGGTGTTCGGTTACACGCGTGCAGAGTTTATCGGGAAGTCGGGCCCCGACTTTGTCAGCGATGAGGCCATGCCGCTGTTTAAGGACTTCATACGATCTCTCGAAACACAAGATTACTACCGCTGTGAGACGCCCGAGCGACGCAGTGATGGCTCGCTGATGTACATTGAAGTCAACGGCACCAACTTCCAGTTTCGCGGCGAACGGCATCTTCTCGCCGTGATCCACGACATCACCGACCGCCATCAGGCCGAAATCGAAATTCGTCAGGCCAACGAGGAACTGCGCACCAAGCAATACCAGCTCATTCAATCGGAGAAGATGGCGTCGCTGGGCATGCTCGTCGCCGGTGTGGCCAACGAGATCAA
>WJJR01000003.1 GCA_014729565.1 Candidatus Zixiibacteriota bacterium
TGTGCTGATCGTGGTGCTGTCGGTCGCGCTGTTCCCGTTGCAGGAGTTGTTCGTCCCGCCGGACTACCCGCAGAAAGGCGACATCGCCTCCGAGGACATCCTCGCCCCGTTCGATTTTCCGGTGATGAAGTCGGCGGAGGAACTGGCTGCCGACAGCGCTCAAGAGATACGCGAAGTGCCACCGGTCTTGGAATACGACCGCGACGTCGCCGATTCCGTGCAACGCACACTGGCCCAGTTTTTCGACCGCGCCGAGCGATTGGCATCGAAGTCAATCCGTCCGCAATTGCGGGCCGAACGGCTGGCCTCGGCATTTCCCTGGCTCGACGTTTCCGAACTGCCCCCGCCCCGGACAGGCGGTGGCTGGCTGGCGTTGCGATACGCCGCCGAGGATGTCGTGCACCGCCTGTATTCGGTCGGGATCTTCCCCGACAATCGCTTTTTACCGCACTCGGAGAGCCCGTTTGTGGTGGTCGAGCGGAGTGAAGGCGATGTCCCACTCATTCGCGATCAGATTTTCGATGAGACAAGCGCACGGGACCGCACGCGCCGTGAGCTAGGCGAGATTCCCGGGGTCGATTCACTCGAATTGGCTGCACTGGTCAACGTGGTTGGCAGCTTACTGACACCGAACTTACGCCCTGACCAGGAAGAGACCGAACAACGCCGCCAGGAAGCGCTCGCCGAAGTAGCGCCGTACAAAGTCCGCATCTTCCAGGGCGAACGCATCATTTCCAAAAACCAGCGCGTCAACGCGGTCCACGCCGAACGTCTTCAGGCACTGGCCCAGTACCGTTTGGAGCAGATCGACGAAGACAATCCGATCGCCATCGTGGCGCCGATCGGGGGGCGCGTTCTGTTCGCCATCTTCTGCGTCATGGGTGTGGTGACACACTTGTACTACTTCCGTCCGAAGTATCTCAAGCGCACGTCCCCGGCGATCCTCCTAACGGTGGTCTGGGCGATGACACTGATCGCGACCCGATTCGCCATGGAGGCCGGTGGTCCCGCGCAGTACCTGATTCCACTACCATTTGCCGCCATTCTCATCACAGTCCTGCTCGACCTGGGGACCGGGTTGGTGTCGACCGTATTTTTGGCGCTGCTGGTTGGTGTTGTTACCGGATTTAACTTCACGGTGTTCGCGGTCGGATTGGCGGCCGGTATGGTGTCGGCGTACAGTCTCCGCGCGGTGCGGCGGCGGTACGACTTCTACCGGCCGGCCCTGTATGCGGCGCTCGTCTACATTGTCGGATGTTATGTGTTGGAGTCGCTGCGATTCGCCGCTCCCGAGGTGATTCTGGCATCGGCCGGCTACGGCGTGCTCAACGCGATTGTCGGCGCGGTCTTCGCCGTTGGCATCTTACCGGTCTTCGAGTCGATGCTCGGGTTCACGACCGATTTGACGTTGCTGGAATTGTCGAACCTCAACCATCCGTTGCTGCGGCGTCTCACGCTCGAAGCACCGGGCACATATCACCATTCCATCGTCATCGGCAATCTGGCCGAAGCCGCGGCCGAAGCGATCGGTGCCAACGCATTACTCGCACGGGTTGGCGCCTACTTCCACGACATCGGCAAAATGGAAAAGCCCGAGTACTTCATCGAGAATCAGCGGCATCTGAAGAGCAAGCATGAGAAACTGCCGCCGTCGATGAGCGCACTCATTCTCGAATCGCACGTGAAGCGCGGTAAGGAACTGGCGCTCGAATACGATCTCCCCGACGTGGTGATCGACTTCATCGAGCAGCATCACGGCACGACGACGATGTCGTTCTTCTATCACAAAGCAAAGACGCAGACCCCCGACGAGCCGGTGAACGAAGATGATTTCCGCTATCCGGGACCGAAGCCGCAGCGGCGTGAAACGGCGATTGTGATGCTGGCCGACTCAGTTGAAGCAGTCAGCCGCACACTGGAAGATCCGAAGCCGGGACGGTTGCGCGGTGCGATCAAGAAGATTATCGAAAACAAATTCACCTCGGGCCAATTGGAGGAATGCGATCTGACGTTGCGCGATCTGCACAAGATCGAGGAGAGTTTCCTGAAGATCCTGCTCGGCGTGTTCCACCAGCGCATCGACTATCCGTCGCCGATCCAGCCCGACAAACCGGTTGAGGGGGCACGGCCCCCGAGCGAGATCGTCGGCGCCCCGGGTGACCCGCGCACACCGTCGGAAACGCCCAAATCGCCCATTAACGCCAACGTGCTAAAACGCGATCGCCAGTGACCCGCTTATTTCGCTATATTGTTTAACCGATGAATACCACCAGCGAACCGAAAGATCCTGAGCCTCCGTCTCGACGCCGCACTGGTTCCCAACCCGACATCGTAATTCTGCGCGGCCCGATTGAGGGACGTGTACCTCGTTCAGTTTTGCACGACGTCGCACTGCGCGTCTGCAAAGGCGAACGCCTGCGTGGACCGGTGCATCTGATTGTCCTTGGCGACCGCGATATGCGGCAGCTCAACCGGCGCCACATGAAGAAGGATCGTCCCACCGACGTTCTGACCTTTCCTCTCACGACGCCCGATACGCCACGACATTTCAGCGAACCGATCGGTGAAGTGTATTGCAACATCGATCACGCGCGCCGCTGGTCGGCGGAGACGGGCGACTCGCAGACGTCGGAGCTGGCACGGCTGGCGGTACACGGATTGTTGCACCTGGCGGGATACGATCATCACACTGAGCGCGACCGCCAAACGATGACGGCACGCGAGAACCGCTATTTGAAGTCGGCCGGACTGATCGACCGTCGCACACAACGGGAGACCGCATGATCCTCGAAGCGCTCGTTCTCATTGTGGCGACCATTGTCCTGATGTCGGGTGTGTATTGGACCGCGTCGGTGGCCAAACGTCTGTTGTTGCTCAAGAGCAAAACGAACGGCAACGGCAACGACATCTCACGCGGACGGCAGCGGCAAGTGACCGAGCTGGTGAAACACCCCCGCGACATCATTCTCACGGCCGATTTGTTCAAATCGCTCGCATTTCTCATCACCGTCGGACTGGTTGTCTGGGTTGTGCCAACCTGGTCGGCCACGTTGGGGTGGTCGTGGCTGCCGACATTTATCCTGACACTCGGCATCGTCTGGCTCATTCGTGTGATTGTGGGGGAGGTATGGCCGCGCGTGCATCTGATCGACGAGGATATCGACACCCTGCCGCATGGGACGCCGATGTTCGTCTGGCTGTCGTCGGTGCTGCGTCCGCTGGTGTCCATCGTGCGCCGGGTCGGCGGCGGCAGCGGCCGGGAGATCTCCGCCGAGGAACGCGAAGAGATCCTGGAACGTGCGCTGGAGACCCTGTCCCAATCAGCCGGAACCGGTGAACCAATCATTGAAGAAGATGAGCGTGAGATGATCCAGGGTGTCATCGGTCTCGAAAACACCGAAGTGCGGGAGGTGATGGTCCCGCGCATTCACATCGTCGCACTGGAAGACGACGCCACCATCGAAGACGTGCAACGCATCGTCCGCGAGCACGGCCACTCGCGCCTGCCGATCTACGAAGATGATCTCGACACGATCATCGGGATTCTGTACGTGAAGGATTTGATGACCGTGGAAGAAGACACCGCCACAATCGATTTGGCGCACATGGCGCGCAATGCATTCGTTGTTCCCGAAACCAAAAAGGTCGACGCGCTTCTTGAGGAATTCAAACGTCGCAACACGCATATCGCCATTGTGGTCGATGAATTCGGCGGCACTGCGGGATTGGTAACATTGGAAGACATCCTTGAAGAAATCGTCGGCGAAATCCGTGATGAACATGACATCGAGGGCGATCCGATTCAGCGGGTATCTACCGACACCGTCATGGCCGACGGTGTCGTGGCGCTGTATGAAATCGGCGATGCTCTCGATGTCGAGTTGCCTGACGAGAAGTTCGAAACGGTCGGTGGTCTTCTGTATGACCGGTTTGGCGGCATCCCCACCCCGGGATACCGCATTGAAGAAAACGGGCTCGCGTTCAGTGTCGAGGAAATGGACGGCCAGCGCATCGCCCGAGTGAAAATCCAGCGTCTCGACCCCTCCGAACCATCCCCGTCATAATGGCGCACCGAGCCCTTTAGGGTGAGTCGAATCGAACCCCAGCTCGGTGCAGCCACAACTGGAGCGATTGTCAAGAATCGTTTCCCAGTAGAGTGATGGTCAGAAGTATTGTCCGTTAGCAGAAGCCCCCGTTCAGTCGTCAACCCTCCCCTGTCATCCCCGCGCAAGCGGGGATCCATTTTGAACCCAGCCACGCGTGGAGAATGGATTCCCGCTTTCGCGGGAATGACAACAAGTTATAGCAATAATTAGAACTCCGTTCCGGTTTTCGGAAACGTAGCATGGCCAGTTCGACTCCGCTCACTGCAAGCGTCTCGGCCCAGCGGCACGGGCACTTCGGTTGACTCAGTGTAAACGAGGCGCCCGTACTACATCGCGTGTTCAATCGGAAGATAGTTCTGACAATCGCTATAAAGGGCGTGTTGAATAAGGTCGTGTCTTGTTTCCGGACCACACTTAGCCACCAAACGAATGAATTGTAACCTCGCGTAGGTCTGGCTCTTAGCCGGACCGGTGCGGCTGAGAGCCGGACCTACGCAACGATGATGTGGATTTTTCAACACGCCCTTTAGGCCCGTGGCACCCGAACGTGAGTACCAGGTCAACCAAGCCTCATTCCTTCTCAATCGGAACCCAAATCTGACAATCGCTATAAGCGGTAGGACATGGCGTCGCTTTGTTCGATACCGCGAATCAGCCGCACGCTGACATTCCCGTCCGCCGCAGCGGTAGATTCCATTTTTCGATATCGCTGCCGGCCTTGCCCCCCACCTAATCCCTTGAACCCACTCCCCGCCGCCCGTATGATCCCCCCGGAGGCGATATGCGTGTCATTCGAACCGCGTCACTGAAACCAATCACCAAAAAGACCATTGCCGTCATCGGCTATGGTTCACAGGGACGAGCGCAGGCATTGAACCTGCGCGATGCCGGCATCGATCCGATCATCGGGTTGCCATCACGCAGCCGGTCCCGCCGTCGCGCCAAAACCGATGGTTTCACTGTAACGACCACGCCACGCGCGACGCGTGACGCCGATATCATTCTGCTGCTCGCTCCTGATCATGTACACGGAGTTGTATTCACATCGGACATTGAACCGTACTTGCGCGACGGGCAGGCGATCGTTGTCGCACATGCGGCATCCGTGCACTTCGAAACCGTCACTCCTCCCGACAATGTCGATGTGATCATGGTCGCACCGCTCGGCCCGGGCAAGCGGTTGCGTGAATTACGCGGAGAGCGTGACGGTGTGTCCTGTTTTGTTGCGGTGCATCACGATCATTCCGGAGATGCCATGCCGCTTGCCCTGGCATTGGCCAAAGGCATCGGCTGCCTTCCCGCCGGCGCCATTCCAACGACATTTGCGCACGAAGCGGTCGGTGATCTGTTTGGTGAACAGGCCGTCTTGTGTGGTGGTCTTGGCGCGTTGCTCGAAGCGGGGGTGATGACGTTGATCAAGCACGGCTTTCCGCCACACGCGGCGTATCTCGAATGTGTGTACCAACTCGATCTGATCATCGATCTGGTGAAGAGCGAAGGTCTGGCCGGGATGTACGAGAACATTTCTCCGACAGCCGCATTCGGCGCCAGGCGGACAGGCAAACGCGTCATTTCGCCCGCCGTTCGCAACGCCATGGACGATGTATTTGCTGATGTTGACAGCGGGCGGTTTTTCCGCTCGTGGGTACGCGCAGGCGCACAGACGACCGATCGAAAACAACTCGCTCCCACAGTCGCGCGTGAATTCGCGCGTGGCGAACGCGATGTTCTCCAACAACTCGGTGAGGAACCCGCCTCCTCGGATTGACCTTCTGTGATGAACGTCCGTATCTCACTCGTGCTGGCGTTGGCGTTGCTGATATTTGGCATCTTGCCCTCGCCAACACTGGCCGATGACACCGAGACGCCCCATTATCCGTCACTGTTCACACCGGGAGCATTTCTCGACACCGTCTTGATGGGCGTCCACTGGACCGAGAATGAGCAATTCGCCAAGGCGGAATCGCTGTTCACAGTCATGTCGGCGCAGTATCCCCGTTCACCGATCGGCCCGTTGTTTATGGCCGCCGCGATTCACGGCGAGATGCTTGATCAGGAATCGCCGGCACGCGCCGTTGAGTTTCATCGCTGGCTCGACGAGACAATCAACGAAGCGGAGTTGTGGCGCACGTCGCATCCCGGCAATGGTGAGCCGGAGTTCATTCTCGGCGCAGCATTGGGCTATGACGCGGTCTACGAATCGCATTGGGGCGGGTGGTTTGCAGCGCTGAAGCGTGGATTGTCGGCTAAGAACCATTTCAAACACGCACTCGAACTCGACACGACATTGACAGATGCGTATCTCGGGCTGGGCACTTACAATTACTGGAAGTCAGTCAAAACGGATTTCATCAACTGGCTGCCCATCGTCCCCGACGATCGCCAGAAAGGGCTCAACCAACTGCGACGTGTGATTGAACACGGTACCATTTCGCGCAATGCCGCCCGCGCATCGCTGTGCTACGCCCTCATGAATGAGGGCGATTATCTCACTGCCATCGCCCACGCCGACACGTTGGCGACACATCTTCCGAATGCCAAATCACCGTTGTGGATTCTGGCTGAGGCGAACATGGCGCTCTATCGCTGGAACGATGCCGCCGAGTACTACGATGACGTCGAATCGCGCATCAAGGACGACGGGCCCGGCAATTACTTCAATCTCATCGAGAGTGCCGCCAACCGCGCACGTGCGCTTTACGAAGCCGGCCGCTACCGCGAAGCGTTGGCGGAGTGCCACGCCGGGCTTTCGTATCCCGCTCCCAACGACATTCGGAAGCGCCACGACCGTACACTCGAACAATTGCGTGACTTGCAGCACACAGTAAAGGACCTTACCCATCCGGGGAATTAAATCGAGCACATGGAGTTGATGAATGCCAACCGCAGCAGAATTGTACCTCACCGACGTCCGTACCCTGTTTCAGCGCTATCGCATTCTCGGCGAACGCGCCATGCAGCAGATCAGCGATGACGCGTTTTTCCATATCGTGGAAGCCGATGGCAACAGCATTGCGATCATTGTCAAGCATCTGGCCGGCAACATGCGATCGCGGTGGACCGACTTTCTCACCAGCGACGGCGAAAAGCCCGACCGCAATCGCGACACCGAGTTCGAACTCGATCCGGACACCACCCGCGAAGAGTTAATGGCCGTATGGCACACGTCATGGACGATTGTGTTCGATACGCTTGATACCCTGAGTCCCGACCATCTGACGCAGACAGTCATTATTCGCGGCGAACGGCATACGGTCATCGAGGCGATCAATCGTCAGTTGACACATTACGCCTATCATGTCGGCCAAATCATCACCCTGGCCCGCCAGGCACAAGGCGCCGACTGGGAATCATTGAGCATACCACGTGGCCAATCGGACACGTTTATCGAAAGCATGCAGAGTAAACACGGGGCGTAGGTACTATGGCACAGACCATTTACCAGGTGGACTCCTTCACTCAGACACCGTTCGCCGGTAATCCGGCCGCGGTTTGCATCCTGCCAAAAGCGGCCGACGAGCAGTGGATGCAGAACCTCGCGCACGAGATGAACCTCTCCGAGACGGCCTTTGTCGTGCCACAAGATGACGGCTTCGATTTGCGTTGGTTTACACCGGCGGTTGAAGTGAACTTATGTGGACACGCCACTCTCGCCAGTGCCCACATCCTCTGGGAAACCGCTGTCCTCGACGCCGACACCGAAGCACGCTTCCACACCTTGAGTGGACTTCTCACCGCGAAACGAGCGGGTGACCTGATCGAAATGGACTTCCCTGCCACTCCTGCCAAGCAGGTCGACAGCGCTCCGGACTTTGTCGATGCTCTCGGAGTCGCGCCGATTTGGATCGGACAGTACAATGGAAAGTTTCTGATCGAAGTCGAATCGGACAAGACAGTCGAGGACGCAACACCAGACTTTGGTGCACTGCGCAAATCATCGGTACGCGGTGTGATCATCACGAGCACAACCACACGCGAGGGCATCGACTTCGTCTCACGGTTCTTTGCCCCCGCAGTCGGTATTGATGAAGATCCGGTCACGGGTTCGGCCCATTGCATCCTGGCGCCGTACTGGGCCGCCAAACTCGGCAAGCCGGAGATGACCGGCTACCAGGCGTCGGCTCGCGGTGGTGTGGTCCGGGTGCGAACGAACGGGGACCGTGTAGTACTTGGCGGTCATGCGGTTACCGTGTTTCGAGCGGAACTGCTGACAGCCTGACCGGAATCCCAGTCACGTAAATTTCCCGTAGTGCAAAGACGATAGTAAATATCCCCATTAGTGCGTCCACGGCATTTTACCTCGGTCCTATTGCCAGTTCGGTTGGTTTTCGTATATTGGTTGTATCAGTATGTGATACTGCTACTCACCCTTTCATCCCGGAGGCGCCCATGCCCACCGGTAATGTTCTCCACCGTCGCATGCAGCGCTACTCCGCTGTGGCATTGTTGCGAACCGTTCTGCTTGTCATCGGCACCTGTTGTGTTCTCCCCTGTACCGCCGCACAAGCGGCCTCTGCTCCGATCCCCATCGATCCCGCCGACTTGGTAGGTTTCCAACCACTGGTGCAGGAGTCGGCCCTCGATTGCGAATGGCTCAGTTATCACAACAACGCCACATTCTACATCCTCGATAATGGCGACCTCGACGAGACCGATTTCTTCACACTCTTCACCCCGGACATTGACTGCACCCTGAAAACGGCTCGGGTGTATGTCTACACGCAGGTGTGCACCGGTACGCCCACGCTGCGCCTGCGCGTCTACGGTGCTCAATGGCATCTGTACGAGGGAGACCCCTATCCGGATACGGCGACGCTTCCACCGGGAACGGGCCCCAACCTTCTGGGTGAAATCGACGTTCCCTGGGACAGCCTGGTGTCCGGATGGAACACAATCGATCTCACGGGCCTGCCCGGTTGGCCGGGTGACTACCTGTTTGGGGCTCTCGGCACGCCGTTTTTTCTCTCCGTCTCGTTGTCGCCCAACACCCCCAATCCGGGGACCGATCAGATTGCGTTTGTGATCGACGGCGGTTTCGGAGATCACCACTCGGGTGCGTACTTCACTGATCGCTATTGGTACTTTGAAAGCTACTACGGAATCGACTACGGATTACTCCTCCAGGCGGAGGTGTGCTATTACTACGTCCCCCCCGGCCCCTGCGATTCCGATGATTGGGCAACGTGGGGGCACGACTACAATCGCTCGTGCCGATCACTGGTTCCGGTCTTTCAGCCGTGTGCCACACGAGCGGTGTGGACAGTCGATTTGCCCGACCTCAATTCATTCTGTGAGCCGACCATTGCCGACGGCCGGGTCTACATCTCGACCGACACGCGATTCGACGTTTACGAATTGGCCACCGGAACCTTGATCAACAGCGTGGCGGCTGGTCCGCCGTACTACATCATCGATCACAACCGCACGAACGCGACTGTGGCCAATGGCCACGTCTTCCTGACCGGGGGAAACGCGCAATCGATCTCGATGTGGGACGCCGATCTGACCGCGGCGATCTGGTTTAACGGGCTCGCTGCTGGTGGAGGTCCGCTGGGCGCTGATGTTCGTTTCGGTGTGACCGCAGTCTACGAGATCGCTGGCACCGAAGTGGTCGTCGTCGGCACCGAGGGCGGAGATCTGTGGTGTTTCCAAACGTCGGACGGAGGCTTGTACTCCGGTTGGGCCGACAATCCGGTAACTATCGGCGGGCGGATATATCATTCTCCGGCATACGACGGTGATGATCTGTATGTAGCCACGGTCGGGACCGATTCGCAGGACGGTGCGATCTATCGTATCGATGCCGCCACGGGTGGGATTCAGTGGACGTGGCAGAGTTCCGTCCCCGGGCAAGGGTACCCGAGCGGGCTGTCCCTCGACGGTGACTACATCTATGCCGCCAGTGCCGAGGCGGCCACGGAGTTTGGCCATCGGGTCAAGTTGAACAAGAATGGCACGCTTGTATGGCAATATGCGCAATCGCGCTCGCTTTATGGACCACCCGCGTACGACCAGGGATACCTCTATATCCCGCAGGATGGGGCCTATCCCGGTGTGTACATGGTGGACAAGTTCATCGGCAATATCATCTACAATTTCGGCGTCGACGGGATCGGGCCGGTGCCGCAGCATGTTACACTCTCCTGCGACCGGTTCATGTTTTCCGGGGACCGGCACGGACGCTGGTGGTTGACGCATATTGATACGCGGGAATCGATCGTGCTGTACCAGACCGAATACAGCAGTATCGTCAACGGGACCGCCCTGGCGTCCGATTCGGCCACGGGGAACTACTACGCCGTTGTATCTATTCGATCGGGAAATCCGTCGAACGGCGGCGGGCGACTGCTGGCGTTCCAGATGATGACCGGCGCGCGGCCGCGCGTGGTGCAGAATGTCCCGAATGTGGATATCTTCGTCCCGTTTGGTGCACCCGCATCCAACAATCATGTCGAGCCGGACCTGCTGTCGAATATCGGGTGCGCCGATCTTGAGATTACGTCGCGTAACGTCTACGATCCCTTCCCCGATCCGACAGCCCTGGCCTATCAAGAGACCTTCTCCCGTTATGCCGCCCAGACAGCGGCGGCGGCGGTCGGGGACGACTATCTCTCCTGGTTCGATGATTCGAACACAGACAAGATGGCCGGCTACTACCGGGGGTTTGTCGATGAGGAACTGACGCGCGGCGATGTCGAGTTGCAACAACTCTCTGAAGCGATGCACACCAGCAAACGTCAA
>WJJR01000025.1 GCA_014729565.1 Candidatus Zixiibacteriota bacterium
CGGCGGGCATTGCGATCTGCGGGATGGGGGGGGCGGCCATCGCGGGCGACCTGGCGCGATCGTATTGGGAACACGACTCACCGATGCCGGTGACAGTGGTGCGTCACTATACCCCCGCCGCGTATATCAACAATCTCTGGTATATTCTCGCTTCGAGCTACTCGGGCAACACACCGGAGACATTGGCGGCCGTCGACACACTGCACGAACGCCGTTGCCAGTCGGTGTTGGCATTGACATCGGGTGGTGAACTGGCGAGGCGGGCGGAGAAACACCGCTGGCGGACAGTTTCACTGCCGAGCGGAATGATGCCGCGCGCCGCGTTGGGGTATTCCCTCGGTGCAACACTCATGGCACTCGGGCGCTGGGGCGTAGTGGGCAACAATCCCAGTGCGGTTGCCAAAGAGCTTGAAAGCAATGTTGCCGAGGCCACCGCATTTCTCGAATCGTGTGCGGTAACCTGGGGAAAAGAGACGCCGGAATCGTCGAACAATGCCAAGCAGATGGCCCAATCCCTCACCGGGCATGCGGTGATTGTCGTCGGTGTTACCGGATCGACCGATGTGGCGGCGGTTCGGTTGAAGAGCCAATTGTGTGAGAATGCGAAGCTGCCCGCGTTTGCGACGGCGATTCCCGAAGCCAACCACAATGAGATTGTCGGAACGGAACTGCTGAAGCAAATGTCGATCTCGCCGGTCGTTGTCCTTCTGCGCTCCGCTGACGATCACAAGGACATTGCAAGGCAGCGGATCGTATTGGACGACCTTCTCACCGATAAGGGAGTGGCGGTCGTTGACCTAATGGCCAAAGGCGACAATCGTCTGCAACGGCTCTTGTATTTGGTTCATCTGGGCGATTACATCAGTTATTACGCCGCCATACTGAACGGCGTCGACCCGACACCCATAGCGCCGATTGAGCACCTGAAGGCTGCGTTGGCATCACACACCACATGACGCGTTCCCAGACCGTGATTCAACTCACCTCGACTGTCCGACAGATGCGGAGAGGATGGGATTGGCTGTGTTCGATACTGGTGACGTGGTGGATGGTCGATCTGTTTCAGACGACGATTGGCCCAGGCAACGCTGCATTCCACGCCAGTGTCTTTCGTGTCGAACGATTGAATGCACTTGTCCTGGCGATCATCTTTGCCTTTGCGATCCTCTGGTATATCACTCGTGCTCAGCGCGGCGAGAAACTCTATCTGCGTCCGCTGCCGGGCATGTCGGCGATTGATGAAGCCGTCGGCCGAGCAACCGAAATGGGCCGGCCGGTCCTGTACATTCCGGGCACGGGCGATCTCGATGAAATTCAGACGATTGCCGGGTTGTCGGTGTTGGGACGTGTGGCCCGTGTGACCGCACGCTACGGTACGCCGCTGCGTGTTCCGGTCCTGTATCCGCTACCGCTGGCGGCGGCGCGCGAGACAGTGCGTGAGGCCTATCTCGATGAAAACGCGGTGGATCAGATAACGCCGGAGACCGTGCAGTACGTCGCCGGTGAATCGTTCTCGTACTCGGCGCGTGTCGGCGGAATCATGTACCGCGAACGTCCGGCGGCCGCGGTATACATGGGCAGTTTCCGCGCCGAATCGCTGCTGATCGCTGAGGTCGGCAATGCCGCCGGCGCGATTCAGATTTCCGGCACCGCCGAACCCGAACAGTTGCCGTTCTTCATCGCCGCCTGTGACTACACGTTGATCGGAGAAGAACTGTACGCAGCCAGTTCATACCTCTCCGGCGAGCCGCGCATGCTCGGATCACTTAAGGGACAAGATCTGATGAAGGTGATCATTGCAGTGGTGCTTGTCGCCGGCGTGGTAACCGTCAGCCTCGGATGGGGAGAAGACTTCTGGGCTTCGCTACTGAAGTCTGAATGACGCACGCATCGCCATGAAGACACGTCTTCCCGTCGCCATCGCCTTCTTTGCCGGTCTGTTGATGATCCTGGCGTTTTTTGGACGTGGCGCCTTCGTCGACCGGATTTCCGGAGAAGCGTTGTCGTGGCACACAATCGTCGCCGGCTTTGCGTTGTTGCTCGGTGTTGTGTCGATTGTACAGGTGCACTGGGGGCGCGTCACCGGCAGACACGAAGATCGCGTCTATTCCGCCATTTTGCTGCTCTGTCTGTTCGTGATGGCCGGATCGGGGATTGTCTTCGGCATCGGCACCGGCACGCTGTTCGACATTCTGTTCAATACGGTTCAGGCGCCGATGATGACGACGATGTTCTCAATCCTGGCGTTCTTTATCGCCTCGGCGGCGTATCGTGCCTTTCGCGCGCGCAGCGTGTCATCAGCGATTTTGTTGACCACGGCCGTCATTGTCATGCTGGGACGCATTCCGATGGGACAGTTGATCTATGATGGACTGCCCGATTGGGCGAATTGGATCATGATCGTACCGTCGGTGGCGGTGCAGCGTGGAATTATCATTGGTGCGGCGCTGGGCGCGGCGTCGATGGCGCTGCGTGTCATTCTGGGCATTGAGCGAACATACCTGGGGAGCAGTTAACCGTGGCTGACAAGACGCGCCAAATCCTCACCTTCTGGGAACGATTGCAGTCGATCGA
>WJJR01000157.1 GCA_014729565.1 Candidatus Zixiibacteriota bacterium
CAACGGCGACCATCTCCTTGACGTCGCCGTCTCCCTCTTCGGCGATGAAAGCGTCGCGGTTCTGGCCAATAGCGGTGATGGCACTCTCACCGCCCCGGTATTCTACGAGACGGATTCGGGGCCTCGTTCGTTGATTGCCCGTGATTTGGACGGCAATGCGACGGCGGACTTGGTTGCGGGCAATTTTGGCACGATCACAGTCTCATTCCTGTTCAATTGCGGCACTCCGCTGACCTGTAACTGCCTTCATCAGGCGGACTTAGACGAAAGCGGATCTCTCGATGCCGTCGATATGAACAGCGTGATCGAAGTCCTGTTCTTCAATGGTCTGGATCCGCAGGACCCCGGATGTCCGACAACGCGGGCTGATTACAATGACGATGCTGTGGTGGATGCGACTGACCTGAACCACCTAATCAATCACTTGTTCTTTAATGGCCCGGAGCCATGCGACCCTTGCAGCCAGAGTTCATCTGTTTGCGGACAATAGATGGCGTGGTGCGGAGCGACTGGCGGTTGGTTTTTAGAACCGCTGTTCATCGTCGTCGCGCATCGACTTCGGCAGCGTCGCCTCCAGGTTGAACCGTTCGGCAAACCACTCGCCGACGAAGGGAACGGTCCATTCGCGGCCCTGCAGGGCGAAGTAGATGCCCGTCACCGCCGAGGCCAGACAGGCGAAGACGACCGTCACCCAGAAGTACTCGGAGATGCGTGGAATCAAAAAGAGACCAGCCAGCACTTCCAGGAACGTCAGCATCAGGCCCTGAATACCGTGACGGCGGGCGAAGGCATTGTCGCGAAAGCGCACGAGGGCGACAAAACAGCCGAACGGCACATAGGCCAGAATCGCCGCCGCGCGTCCCTCGTCAATTTCCTCCGCACGTGCTTCCTCTTCGAACGCGACTTGATCATCAATCGGAGCCGATTCGGATTGTGGTTCCTCAGTCCGCTCGTTGTCGGTGCTTTCTCCGGGCGGAGTCTGCTCGGGGCGTTCATCGGTCATGAGCGCATGATATCATCCCCCTCGCGGAGCCGCAATCACGAATGCGGCCCGGTCGGGGCACAATCCTGACATTTCGGGATTAGTCGTTGGGCCCGATGACGCCGTGCTCGATCAAGCGTTGGCGTACGATGTTGACGTTGCGCGGATCGGTATCGATCTCCTGTATCCGCTGGTACGCTCGCAACGCCGCGGCGGTATCATTGCCCGCGACCGCGCACCGCACGGCCTGACGCAAGTACTCGGCGGCCATAAACCCGGCATCGGTCTCGGCCGCCTCCATCTGGCGTTCGAAACACGATGCGTAGTCCTGGGCATGCTCGTCGATCGCCCCCAGCCCGCTTAAGGCCGATGCCACCAGCAACTCGTCGTCGCCGTAATCATCGAGATATTTCTGGAAGTACACCCGGGCGTCATCGAATCGCCGTTGCTCAAAATACGCATCGGCCAACTGGAAACAGGCCACACCGGCGACTTCAGAACCGCCATGTTCGTCCACGACCGTTTGCAGATTCAAGATCGCGCCCGAGAGATTGTCGGAGCGGAGTTCCACACCGGCCTCGCCGTACAGACTCGCCGCGGCGTCCTCCTGGCCCGACATGTAGTTGGTGATTCCCCACACGGCGAGAACCACCACCAGAATGCCCCCGGCAACCATCAAAACCAGTCGCAGGTTGTCTTCGGTCCACTCACGCGCGCGAAAGATCGCGGTGGTAAAGGCGTCTTCCTTCAGTTGACGTTTGGTCAGACGCTGTCGTGTGCCAGTTTGAGCCATACGCTATTCACTCGTCAAATCGTCAGTTTCAGCAGGCGGTGTCCACCGCCATGGCGAACGCCACTGTCTACCGACTTACATTACACGGTCGGCGGGTTGACTGACGGACTTGAGGTTCAGATCATGCACAAGGTCCCTGTTAAGAACAGTTGCTAGAAATATCCCGTAAAGTTCAGCGAAAACCGGATGCGATCCTCGTCGTAGGTTCGCGTATAGCGACCAAACTCGTAGGTGGCGCGGGTGCCCCACTCATCCACCTCAGTATCGATCGGATCGCAGTCGTCACAGCGGCGAACCATGATCAACTCGCCCGACTCATCATAGGAAAATCCCATGAACTCCAGGGCGAAGTCGAGATGAACCTGTGACCAATGGACGCCTGATCCAAAGGTGAAGGTGATCGCCTGAATCTGATCACCGCTCGAGCCCGACGTTGTAATCGGCAAAAAATAGTCGTCACGCGGTGTCTTGAAGTTCCGGCGTGACTGCTGACCGGCGCGCTGGTCGAAGGTGGCGACGACACCGCTCTGATCGCCGATCAAACGCGGATCGTTGCGCACGCCGATGCGCACCGGAACCAGCCCCCAATCGTATTCCCGCAGGTACTCCACACCCAGGCGGATCTGATGCAGGTTATACCACTTGGTCGGCTCGGTTTGCAGCGGCGCATCCGGGTGCACCGGATCATCCTGGAATTGGTACTCGCCCTCGCGTTTGAAGGCCCGGAACTGGTAATCGGCGGCCACCAGTAAGTTGTCGTTGATATGATAACCGCCACCTAATCCCACCGTGTAGGGGATCTGGATCTCGCGATCTGTCCCATCCGGTCCGGGGACAATACCCAGCGGCCGGGAGGGAACGCGGTTGACGATGTCCGTCCGCTTACCGAGATAATCCAGATTCTGTGTCAGCGTCCAGCCCGGTGTGAATGTGAGACCGGCGCTCCATCGGTCAGCACGATACATCGCGGACAGCGTGAAGTTCAGGCCCTCGTAGTCGATCTCGGAACGGTCTTTCCAGATCACGCTGTCGATACCCTGGTCGAATGGATCGAGTTCGTTAAAGCGTGTGGAGTCGAGGACCATTTCGTGGCTTTCGACCCCGTCTCCCGTGACGAGATTCAGATTGGCGCCAATAAATACATTGGAGGTCACCGACGTCCCGAACGCCGCGCCAATGTAGGCGATGTTGCCCTGCAATGATGAAGACACATCGAACGGCGTACCGAAAATGGATGCGCCCGGATTTTGCTGGTCGACCAGGAACTCACCGCGGGCGAAAACATCCTGAACACGATGGTAGTACGCCGTGACGTAGAAATCGTGTTCACGCAGGGTCAACGGAGCGACGAATGCGGCTGATGACAACGCCGACAGCGTCGCGTCGGCAGACTGCACCTCGGTCGGCAGGTTCTGGGGATTCACCGGAGTGTGATCCAGTCCGGCATCGACATTGGAATATGAATAGTTGGCGGTCAGGAAGATGCCGTCATTGAGGATCAATCCGGCCGGGTTCCAGGTACCGGCGGAACCATCGTTGGAAATCCCCAGATAGGCTCCCCCCATACCGCGGGCCCGGGCGCCCATCCCGGTGAAATTCCAGTTCTGCAATCCATTCAGATTCAGTCCTTGCGCATTGACGTTGGCAGCGACAGAACTCAACACGATTACCACGCCGCATGCAATGGAGACTACCGCGCTCCGTCTCATGGTTGTCCGATCCTCCCTTCGCATTCGGGCGTTTTTGCCGTGCCCATACCCCGTGAGGCTGGGAAAGCCCGGGATTGCTCCGCTACCGTTCTGGTATGCGGCGCAAGACGGGGAACTTACGCCCCCGCCCAACGGTTGTCAATCGATAATTCCCACCATCCATTCTCGCACAAGCCATAGTCGCCCAAGAAGATCAGCGGGATTCCCACACCCTTTAGTACCCCTCATCACAGGCTGTATTCCCGCAATCTTGACAGTTCCTGACACCGCCGCTGATGGCAAATAAAACGCCCCGATCGCACAGGCGACCGGGGCGTTCATCTTGAGTGAACAAGTGCTCGTTCGAAGGGCTTACTCTTCTTCCCTGCACGTCGCGCCACAGGGATCACAGGGGAATGGAATATTGAAGAAGGTCGCCTTAATAACAGCATCCAAGTCCAGAACATCGAAGACGCAGTCGCAGTTCACGTCGGCATCAGCCACCGGGCAAAACAGCGACACACTCGGGTACGCATTGAAGAAGACGATGTCGATGACAACGTAAATGTCCTGCGCATCCAACACACCATCGCGCTTGGGATCACCCCAGTGCGCGCAGATGCAATCCGAGGCGCTCACATTAATACGGATTGTTCCGGTATTGGAGGTGAGCAGCCCGTCGGTTGCTTCGAACTTAATCGAATCCGGACCGGAGTAAGCGGAGTCAGGCGTATAGGTAAACTCGCCGGTGTTGGCATCGAAGTCGGAAAACGTGCCGTTGAATGGACCCGAGAGCTTGGTGAATGTCAGCGATGGCCCGTCCACGTCAAACGCCTGAAAGCGCGCATCGACCGGCACCTCGAACGGCACCGTGACCGATGAGTCGCGCGCCACCGGTGCATCGTTGATGGGGTTAATCGTGATCTGAACCGTCGCCGACGGCGACACCGTGAGACCGTCGCGCGTCCGGAATGTGAATTGATCATTCCCGTTGTAGTCGGGGTCGGGTTGATAGGTAAAGGCACCGGTATTCGCATCAAAGGCGACCAGGTCGCCTTGCAGCGGATTCACCTGCACCTCGAACGTCACGGGGCCCGGGCCGTCGATGTCATCACCGTACAATTGCCCGTTGACCGGGGTGTCCTCGTCGGTGACCAGCGACGTATCGCGGGCGGTCGGCGGATCATTGACCTCGGTCACGGTGATGCGGACGGTCCCTTCATTCGACGTGAAGATAGCGTCGGCCGCCTCAAACTTGATCGAGTCGGGACCGCTGTACTCGGGATCGGGCGTATAGGTGAACGCGCCGGTATTCGCATCGAAGCCGCTGAGTTGACCGTTGAACGGTCCGTCGTTGATCGCAAACGTCAAATTGTCGCCATCCTCGTCCGACGCCGGAAGGTACGCGACGTTCTTCGCTACATCCTCATCGGTTGACCATGAGGTGTCACGAGCGACCGGCGGGTTGCCGATCGTGAACAGACCCTTGGTAAATGATGGAGTCATCGAAACGCCGTCCGAATTGCGAATGTAGCTCAGATGATTCGCCGGATCGGTACAGGTGGTGTCGACCTCGAACTGCCCGGGGCCGGCGTTAACGTCCACAATCATGTTGAGAGAACCGGTGGCGTCAGTGCCGGGCGGCAACGGCGGTTGGAACAGGCTGTTACGAACGTAGAGCAAGCCCACGGGCATGCTGGTAATCACATGAGCCAACGTATCGTCGAACGTAAATGTGCCAAAGCCACCGGGCTGGCCACCCTTACAACTGCCATCCTCGGCGGCATAGATATTGGTAACCTCAATCGGGGTTAACTCGGGATTCCCAGCCGCCAGCCGGTCGCGAAACGTCAATTGTAGCGATGTAATCGCCACCGACCCGGCAACCGTACGGAACGCGAGCGGCACAACCAGCCCCTTGATGTCGACATCATTGGTGACAAAAGCGCGGACCTCGACACCGGTCTCATTCGGATCCAGATCCTGAGACTGAACGACAACTTCGTTAACGGCATACGAGGTACTACACCACATCACGGCCACCGCGCACACCAATCCAATAATCCCATTACGTTTCATTCGGTTTCCCTCCCTGCGAAACGGTCACATACAAGACAATTCATGCCGGTATTGCAATTGCGGGTACCAATGCCTGCGTTCGGGTAAGCTGGTGTATCCGAGCAAGCAATGAAAAGATCGTGAATTGTCTGCACATGTCAAGTGTCTCAGACCGCGAAACACTTGGCAAATGCGTGTGACAGTAAGTTTTAACAATTCGGCAATAGGCAAGAAGACCACGCCCTGTGAGACTGGGACCCCGGATGATCGGAATTCACACTGCCGACAGGCAATGAGTGACAACCCAGTCTTCCATGCTGCCAGAATGCTTTAAACAACAGACCCAAAGCGCAGAAGTTTAATGGTTTACGGAGTGCGCATGTAATTCCGGCCAGTCTCGGCAATCATTCAAGTGGAGGCTTTGGGGCTGCATTGCGCCGTTACTCGTCGTATGTCAAACAAGACGCTAACAATCCTGCTCAATCAAAGGACAAGCCCTTATGCGCGTTTTTACAAGAGTACTTCCGGTTCTATCACTGTTGCTTACCGTCGTATTGGCAAACACATCAGATGCTACGGTATCCAGCCAACTCTACGCCTCTGGGTTTTCGCGACCGGTCTTCCTGACTCATGCACCGGCCGACTCCGGGCGTGAATTCGTTGTTGAACAAGGCGGACTGATCAAAATCGTCAAGGGCGGAACGGTCGAAGCAACTCCCTTTCTTGATCTGACGAACGACGTGACCTGTTGCAACGAGCGAGGGTTGCTGGGTTTGGCCTTTCACCCCGATTATGAATCGAACGGCTATTTCTATGTGAACTACACACGTGCCAGCGATTCGGCCACGGTCATATCGCGGTTCTCTGTTTCCGCGAATCCGGACAGCGCTGATGAGACCAGTGAGACGGTCTTGCTGCTTGTCCAGCAGCCGGAGCCGAATCACAACGGTGGCTGTCTGCAATTCGGGCCCGACGGTATGCTGTATTGCGGCATGGGTGACGGCGGGGGCGGATTCGACCAACACGGACCGATTGGCAATGCTCAAGATCCCGGCACTCTGCTGGGAAAGATGATCCGGCTCGATGTCGATGCCGGAGCCCCCTACGTTCCGGGCGACAATCCGTGGGCCGGCGTTCAAGCCGGCTTTGATACACTTGATCTCATTTGGGCCTTTGGCGTCCGCAATCCCTGGCGATTCAGTTTTGACCGAGCAACCGGCGATATGTACATCGGCGACGTCGGTCAGAGTACACGTGAAGAGGTCGACTTTCAGCCCGCAACGAGTCCGGGGGGAGACAACTATGGCTGGCGATGCAAGGAAGGTGACAACTGTACCGGACTGAGCGGTTGCACGTGTGCCGATCCGTTGCTCACTGATCCCGTCTATGATTATGCGAATGCCAGCGGAGAATGTGCCGTCACGGGAGGATATGTTTATCGCGGATGCAGCGCACCGGAGTTGGACGGCCAATATCTCTTTGGCGACTACTGCTCTGCACGCATTTGGGCGATCACCCATGACGGTACGACCGCCACGGACACGACGGAACTCACCGCCGATCTCAATCCGGGGGGCGACATCGGGCTGTTATCATCATTCGGAGAGGATGCTGCGGGCGATCTCTATATTGTCGATCTGGGAGGCGAGGTCTTTAAGATCGTTTCCGATCAACCCGATTGCGGCGCCTGTTCCTGTCCCCTACAGGCCGATCTCAATGTGGACACGTTTCACGACGCGGTGGACCTCAACTTGCTGATCGGCGTCATCTTCTTCAACGCGAACGATCCTCAAGATCCGGACTGTCCGATCACGCGCTCGGATTTCAACGCCGATACGTTTGCCGACGCTGTCGATCTGAACCTGATGATTGGCTTTCTCTTCTTCAACGGACCCGGACCGACCGATCCGTGTTCGCCGTAGATGTGATAACGTCCACGGCAGGCACCAACCACCACGAGGGGCGATTCTCGACTTCGACATGAGTGTTGAAGCAGCCTACTTGCGCAGAAACTTCTTATCGCCCGTCACCCAGCCACAGTAGAGGGCAATGTCCTGGGTGTGTTTGAGGAGATGCAACCCACTCAGCGACCGCTGGGCATGGAACAGCCTGAGGAAATCCTCGTATTCGCCCACCCAATCGGCCTTCTGGCCGAATGCATGGATAATCAGGACAGCCGTCGGGGCGTTGAATTGCCGGGCTGAAGCGACCGCGAGAGCGGCGTGATGGACCAACGCGTACGGAATCTGTTTCGGTAGCGAGTCAGTCCACTCGAGTTGCTCGCAGATGAATTTGAGTTCCGCATTGGGATCGGCATGGCCATTCCCACCGTTGCCGTTCCCCTTCAACCAATCACGAATACTGGGGCCGAACGGCGCCAGCACCTTCCCCAACACGGCGATCGACATAAGCTGGCCGGTTCGGTCCTTCGCCAGCGAAAACAAATCATGTTGTGAATGTCCGCCGGCAACAGCGACGTCGTAGTCGAGGAAGGTCAGCAACGGTTCCACTTTGCGGAACGAGGCAACACCAGAACCGCTGAACAGCGCCTGCACCTCGACCGGAAAACCATCGGAACGTTCCCAGCAATGCGCGAGCGCACGTCCCGGATATCCCTTTTGCCACTGCTTTCCGGGATTACTGTAAATGCGTTTCCAATCTTTCGTGCCACGGGAGGGCACGTACACGTGAGTCATACCGTTCCGCCTATGACGTCTCCGTGGTGTTGGGCTCTACACCGCTGAGCAGTATAATGTAAATTGTTGGCTAATCCAACCGGGGTGTAACCTCTCCCCCGCTGAACCGTCTTTGAGGTACCATGCGCGGATTCGACACCATGGTTGACCAATGCCGGCATCGCTTATTCAGCTTTGCCTACTACAACCTGGGTGACCGCGAGGAGGCTAAAGACGTGGTTCAGGATGTGCTCATAAAGCTCTGGGAGAATTGGGATTCGATTGAGAAGGGCCGGGTCATGTCCTGGCTGCTCCAGGTCACCCGCAACCGGTGCCTGGACATTCATCGGACTCGCCAAACGAGGACGACCCTGTTGCGGCAGAATCAAAATTCGATCCCCCCAGGCCAATCGATGAACCGTCCCGAGAACCCGGAAACGACTTTGGAGAACAGCGATTTTCGCAGACAAGTCGAAGCTGGCTTGCAGGTCATCGAAGAGCCGTACCGCTCGATTGTCATTCTGCGCGAGATCGAAGACTACACCTACGCGCAGATCTGTGCTGCGCTCGATATGCCACTGAACACGGTGA